>NZ_JBNHER010000255.1:0-96100 GCF_050015975.1 Dapis purpurea BLCC-M126
CTCTACTGTAATGATTCTGGTTTTATTATAAGTGATCATCCGAACATGATATAACTGATTTTTAAAATTGATGATTAAAGCGATCGCCTCTCTCCAATCAAAGGGGCGATCGCTTTTGGCCATGTCCAGAATTAATCAAAACAACCTATAAGTAATCTTACTTATCTTAATTTATCCTCATTTTCAATTATTTTTCTTTAAGAAGTTAAGAAATAGAAATTTTTATTCGCAAATAGCCTGATTTAGTAACTATTTCAGATTTCTGTATCAATGAATACTTAAAATCTAGGGGGTAGTTGTGACATTATTAATAATAATTCTCAAGAAATTATAGAGACATTTGCCTGAGTCTGAGAGAAGTTAGTCATATTATGGAGTATAAGCATGGTTCACTTATCAACAATTACTAGCAAAAAAAATCGCCCCAACATACATACATGGTACAAACCTACCTTTTCTCCAGAACAGGGAGTTTTACTGATATTAGGTGGTTCTTTTCTCACAGGAGCAGCTTTAGCCCAAGAATGGACAAGTTCAACAACTTTAGCTCTCATCTGTGCTTTTTTCGCCTTACAAGCAGAACATCCCTTAGTAGTGCAAATCAAACAGCGAAGCAGTTGGAAACCTCGCTTTTTAATCTGGGGTAGTTTGTATGGAAGTATTGCAATAGCGATCGCTGGGTGGCTTTACCTCCAAACTCCATGTTTACTATGGATTTATGGAATAGCGATAATAGCTTTAGTTGCGGATACTATTGCTGTTTTAAAACGCAAACAAAAATCTATATTAAACGAAATGATTGGATTTTTAGCTATCTGTCTCTCAGCACCCCTAGCATATACAGCTACAACAGGCAATATTTCTCTAACTGCCCTAGCAATGTGGATACTTAATGTCTTATTTTTTAGTAGTGCTATATTTACACTCAAGTTACGCAAACAAAAGACTAGTTCCCCTATACCCGGAATTATTTATCATAGCACTGCAACCCTGATTATACTTTGTATTTACTGGTGCAATTACTTAAATTTAATAACAGCTTTATCTTACGGTGTGGCCTTAGTTAAGTTAGTTGCGATCGCCTTTAGATTAGATTGGTATCGCACAACAAAATTTTATTTTGTCGCAATATTTGAAACCCGTTTCGCCCTAATCTACATTGCTATTGCTGCCATAAGCGTTCTTCCCGCTCACCTACCTAATGCTTAATTTTTTTGGTAGTGGTAAAGAAGTAATGATAAGTATAGCGCTACGCACAAGCCAAGAGTAATTTATGACTGAGTTTTCGATGCCTCTATGTTTCCCTGTAGGATCCTGTGCATTCATGTCGCGTAGCGTTTCATTTCGGCGACAGCCGTTTTGCTTCGCACAAGGCACGTTAACGCTTAGCGACATATAAAGCGTTTGCAAAGCTTTCCTTCGGAATGCTCCGCGCCAGCAAAAACGCAAACAGGATTTACCAATGTCAAACATCTAAATGCCCAGTGCTATATAGGAAAAACGCCTAATTACTGAATACTTCTAATATCCTTTATCCTGACTATATTTAGGACTACCAATTTTTCCAATCAAAAAAATTAGAGTGAATTGACAATAGCAACCCTACCATATCTAGGATCAATCTCAATTCCCATCACCTCAAAAGAGCTAAAATAACTACCATCAGGGGCAAAAATTGAGTAAGTTTTTGTTGTACCTGCTGGTAAGGATAAACATTGATTAAAAATTTCTTGCCTATGCTCTAGAGGTAAAAAATTATGTTCTCCAATTCTTAATGCTGCTTGATTATAAAAAGAAAATTGACCTTGGAAGTTAAGGATACCAGCAGGAGCTGGAAATTGTTCACACCACCTCAAGGCCAAAAACCATTTAGCTTCTGAAAGTCTTTGATATTCTCGGTTTGGGTTAGGGTGTTGTAAGACTTTGTATCCCCCTTCACTGGCGAAAATTGTTCCACCTAAAAACCCAAACATTATGCCAATGGTATTACCCATGTTGAACTAGCTCCATCCATAATGTGAGAGATATTGACTTTGATCGTGCTAATTTTTATTAGCTATGTAGTTCCTCCCTGGAGAGTAACTGTTGAACCAAATTAAGAGTCAAAAGTCAAAAGTTAGATATTATAGTCCCTGTTTGAATCTAGAAAATTTAAACAGGGGCAATTTTTTTTTGATTGACCTAGTTTAATTCAGGGACTTGTGACCTAACTCTAATATGGTGATAACTTATGTATGATAAGTTTTATACCTTATCAGTATCTTATCGGCTCTTAAACAGATACTCTATTATTTTCAGCATATATTTATGATTCATTTGATGGCTTGTTTTCTAATTAACTTTTGTGTACTTACTAGAGCGCTGTTTAACTCATAACTACGTCGCTGAGGATTTTTTAGATAAGCTTGTTGTTCTTCTTCTATCATTTCTACATCTTGCTGCACTAAACCATCCAGTAGTTTTTGAGCTGAACCAAATAAACTTTTTTTGACAAATCGTCTAAACCATTCTGGTAGTTTATGTAAACGCCAAAAGGCGTGAAGTGATGTAAAGTGAATTAGATAAGCTTGGGTTTCTATTTCATTAATAGGTAATAAAAGACAGTAAATTTTAAAATCTTTCCCCAGGTTAGAAACCCAATTTGGATAGATATAACTTACATTTAATGGTTCGGGATGGAGTTGTCGCAAAACAGGAAATAATAATTGAGATATTGACCAAATTTTGTCAATTTTATAATAGCTTTGAGCCTGATAATAAGCATCTACTCTATAGTCATTTTCAGATAAGTCTATTAATTCTGCTGCTGCCCAAGCTTGCCAATTTTGATGTAAATGTCCGTGGTGCATATCCATTAAATTTTCTACCAAATAAGAATAATGAGCGCGACATTTTATCACTGAAATTGTAGCAATATAATTGAGATGTTCCCACTCAGGAATTTCTAGAGGAGAAATTAAATTTGCCAATGATTTATCTCCAGGAAATACCCAGATAAAACCGTTTATTTCTTGGACTGGAAAAGTCTGAATTTGACAAGTAGGTAATTTTTGATTACTTGCTAAATAGGGTACATGAGAACATTTACCACTTGACTCAAAACGCCATCCATGATATGAACATTCTAATTCATCCGCGATCGCACGACCATAACTAAGTTTAACAAAACGATGAGGGCAAAGGTCTTCTAGAGCATGGACTTTTCCATTGTAACCCCGGTAAAGAACGATGGATTGATGCCAAAGTGTAATGTTTAAAGGGTGAGATTTAAGCTCTATACTGCGAGCAACAGCATACCAGTGATTTTGGTTAATTCCCAAGTTACGGATATCATGGTAGAAAGTAGTTTGAGGAGAAGACATAGGACTTATATATAATCCGAGTAATTAATTATCTTATGACAAATAAAGTCAAAAGTTAAAAGTAGTTTGACCCCGCGTCGGCGTAAGACGCAAGGAAATTCGCACCAAGAGAGTCAAAAGTCAAAAGTAGGAAAAAAAGGAAGGATTTAAGCAAGGAAATTGTTTAATATCATGTCCGGGTTAAGAGCGTGATAAAAAAACTTTCTCCCTTCTAGCCTTTTCTTTCCTTTTGCCTTTTGCCTTCTGCTTACGGACAATATTTAAGAATTAATAACTAATTTAGTAGTTTTGCAGGAAAATTTAACAATGATTAATATTCCAGGTTACCAAATTATTGCAAAAATTTATGAGGGTACTAATTCCATAGTTTATAGAGCCAAGCAAGAGCCAGATAATCAGCCTGTTGTACTTAAACTTAGCAAAGGAAATTATGCAGCAGAAACTGAAAGTAATCGGTATAGAAAAGAATATGAAATTCTCAAGTCTTTAAATCTTTCTGGAGTAACTAAAGCTTACGGATTAGAAAAATACGAGAATAGTCTAGTAATAATTTTAGAAGATTTTGGTGGTGCATCTCTCAAAACATTAATTGCCTCAGAGAAATTTACTATTTTAGGTTTTTTAAGGTTAGCTATAAAAGTAGCTGAAAGTTTAGGTGAGATTCATAGTGCTAATATTATTCATAAAGATATTAATCCATCTAATATAATTTTTAACCAGACAACAGGGGAGTTAAAAATTATAGATTTTAGTATCTCTTCTGTATTAACTCGCGATCGCCATCAACTAGAAAATTCTAAGATTTTAGAAGGTACTCTGGCGTATATATCTCCCGAACAAACTGGCAGGATGAATTCTCCTATAGATTATCGTACAGATTTTTATTCTCTGGGTGTTACTTTTTATGAACTATTAACTCAGAAACTACCTTTTACTAACACCGATCCTATGGAATTAGTTCATGCCCACATTGCCAAACAACCAAAACCTCCCCATGAAATTAATCCAGAAATTCCACAGATTTTATCAAATATTATCATCAAATTATTAGCCAAAACTACAACAGAAAGATACCAAAGTGCTTGGGGTTTAATTGCTGATTTAGATGAATGTTTAAATCAACTACAAATTACAGAAACAATAGTGGATTTTCCTCTTGCTAGTCAAGATATTTCTGATAAATTTCAAATACCACCAAAACTATATGGCAGACAATCAGAAATTGAAGCACTAATGGGAGCTTTTGAGCGTGTGCGTAACGGTACAAAAGAAATGATGTTAGTAACTGGTTATTCTGGTATAGGTAAATCAGCTTTGGTACAAGCAATTGCTCAACCAATTATTCGTCAAGCTGGGTATTTTATCTGGGGAAAATTCGATCAATTTCAACATAATATTCCCTACTCAGCAATTGTCAGTGCATTTTCTGAATTAGTCAGAATTATTTTAAGTGAAAGTGAAGCTAAATTACATGAATGGAGAAATAAACTTTTAGCAGCTTTTGGTACCAATGGGCAAATTATTATTGATGTAATTCCCGAATTAGAGTTAATTGTTGGACCCCAATCAAAAATCCAAGAATTAGGAACAAATGAAACTCAAAATCGCTTTAATATCATCTTTCAAAACTTTATTGGTTTATTTTGTAAACCAGAGCATCCCCTAGTTATTTTTCTTGATGATTTACAATGGGCAGACTCTGCTACACTCAAGTTAATTAAATTAATGATGGCAGATGAAGAAATACAGCATCTGTTGATAATTGGGTCTTATCGGGATAATGAAGTTAATTCAACTCATCGTTTATTGATGACTTTAAATGCTATTCGTTCTCAATCTGGGAATATAAATCATGGTCAGATAAATCAAATAGACTTGACTCCTTTAAACTTTGAAAATATTACTCAATTAATTGCCGAAACATTACACAATGACAGATATTCTGTCAAAGAATTAGCAGAGTTAGTAGAAACAAAAACAGGTGGAAATCCTTTCTTTGTGAATGAATTTATGAAAACTCTCTATCAGGAAAATTTGCTAAAATTTGATTCGGAAAAGATTCGGTGGGAGTGGGATATGGAAAAAATTACAGCACTTGATATTACTGATAATGTAGTGGAGTTAATGATTGGAAAATTAGAGAAATTACCAACATTAACTCAGAAAGTTTTAAGTTTAGTTGCTTGTGTAGGCAATCAATTTGATTTGAATACTCTAGCATTAATTTATGAAAAAGAATCTTATGCAACTTTTCAAGATTTATTACCCGCTATTCAGGAAGGATTAATTCTACCCGTTTCAGAAACAGAAGCCAAAAATGTAGAATTGAACTTATATCCATTTTTAATTCTGAATTATAAGTTTTTGCATGACCGAGTACAACAAGCAGCTTATACTTTAATAGATGAATCTCAAAAACAGGCTGTACATCTGAGAATTGGACGTTTATTGTTAGAAAATACTCCTCCAGAATATCGTGGAGAACGAGTTTTTGATTTAGTAGATCATCTGAATATAGGTAGAAATTTAATTACAGATAAAGTAGAAAAAATTGAACTAGCAAAACTCAATTTAGAAGCTGCTAAAAAAGCGAAAGATGCCACAGCTTATGTAGCTGCTAAAGAATATATCACATCAGGCATATCTCTGTTGGATTGGGATTCTTGGAATCAAGATTATGATCTAACTTTTGCATTATATAAAGAAGGAGCAATAGTAGAGTCTTTAAACAGTAACTTCTCAGAAAGTGAAGCATTAATTAACATAATATTAGAGCATTCAAAATCAATTTTTGAGAACATAGAAGTTTATAATTTATTGGTGATTCAATATACTTTACGCGGTCAATATGAACAAGCAATTACCGCAGGAAAAAAATCTCTAGCATTACTAGGAATAGATATTCCAGAAACAGATTTACAGATAACAATTAATCAGGAATTTGCCAAAGTCAAAGAAAATTTAGGCGAACAAGAAATTGCCAAACTAATTAATGAAAAAGATCGGCAGACATCAAAGTATAAAATAGCTTTAGAGCTATTAACAAATTTGATGGCATCTGCTTATTTAACAAATCCAGAATTATGGACAGTAATGGTACTCAAAGGTGTCAATATTTCCCTAGAATATGGTTCCGTTGCTGAATCATGTCTCTGTTATACTAACTATGGAATGATTCTTAATAGTTATTTCGGAGATTATCACTCTGCATATCAGTTTGGTCTGTTAGCATTAAAACTAACTGATAAATGGGAAATTTCGCGATTAAAATGTAAAGCTTGTGCTGGATTTGCTAATTCATTAAGTTTTTGGTTTAAGCACATTAAAGAATCTAATGTAATTAACCATGAAGGATATGGAGCTGCTTTAGAATCAGGGGATTTAGAATACGCAGGTTATCTTCTACATAACACATCTCTTAATTCATTATTTCAAGGTCAACCTATCCCAGAAATATTAACAGAAATTAATCGCTACTTACAATTTACTCAAAAAACTAAAAATCAACTTTCGACAGATACTTTAATCGGAATTAAAAATATTCTAGAAAACTTGGTAGCAAAACCTGAAAACCAGGATAGTAACTCTCTGATCAAAGAACAAATTGATTTAGATTTTAACACAGATAAAGAAGCAGAATATTTAGATAGTTGTCAACAACATCAAAACTTTTACTCCTTGTGTATATATCTTATTTACAAATCGTATCTTTTCTATTTGTATGGAAACTTAGATGTAGCACTGGATAGCATTTTGTCAGCTAAAAAATATCTCGGATTTATTACAGGTGCTCTACCTATTACAGAATTCAATTTTTACTATTCACTAATTTTAACTACCCTTTACCCAAATGTTTCTGAAGTTAAGCAAAAAGAATATTGGCAGCAACTAGAAAAAAATCAACAGCAGATGAAAGTTTGGGCAGATAACTGTCAAGAAAACTTTGAACATAAGTATTTATTAGTAGCAGCAGAAATTGCAAGTATTTCCGGACAAAATACAGCAGCAATAGACTTATATAATCAAGCTATAGAATCTGCTAGTAAAAATGAATTTATTCAATATGAAGCATTAGGTAATGAATTAGCAGTAAAATGTTGGTTAAATCAAGATAAACCTAAGTATGCAAAAGTTCATTTACATGATGCTTACTATGGTTATCACAATTGGGGGGTAAATAGAAAAATCAAAGATTTAGAAAATCAACATCCAGAATTAAAAAATCTATTAACAGTTAAAAACCATATGATTGATCCTCAAACCACAGCAATTTCTAGTGAAACAGGTAGTAATAGTCAGTCCTTAGATCTAGCCACAGTTATTAAAGCATCTCAAGCAATTTCTAGTGAGATTGTATTAGATAAATTACTATCTAAATTAATGAAAATTCTCATGGAAAATGCTGGTGCAGAAAAAGGTGTACTCCTGTTACCCACAGAAGGCCAACTAATGAATAAAGCCGAAGCCACCTTAGATTCTGAAGAAGTGGTAGTTCAAGAAACACAAATTAATGAATCTGAAGATTTACCACTAACAATAATTAATTATGTAGAACGAACACACCAAGATGTTGTTTTAAGTAATGCTTTTGCTGAAGATCGTTTCACAACTGACCCTTATGTTGCCAAAATTCAACTTAAATCTGTTTTATGTACTCCTATTATTAATGGAGGCAAACTTATCGGAGTTTTGTATTTGGAAAATAATCTAACTACAGGTGCATTTACTCCAGAACGTTTGGAAATATTAAGACTTTTATCATCTCAAGCAGCAGTTTCCTTAGAAAATGCAATGTTGTACACTTCAGTAGAACAAAAAATTCAAGAAAGAACCCAGGAATTAAACGAAAAAAATCTCCGACTAGAGCAAACATTGCACGAGCTACAACGCACTCAATCTCAACTGATTCAAAGTGAAAAAATGTCAAGTTTAGGGCAGTTAGTTGCTGGAGTAGCTCACGAAATAAATAACCCTGTCGGCTTTATTTATGGTAATCTTTCCCCTGCCAATGAATATATTTCTGACTTACTGAATTTAATTGATTTATATCAAGAACATTATCCTGAACCTGTAGAGGAAATTCAAGATGAAATTGAGGATCTGGACTTAGAATTTCTCATACAAGACTTACAAAAACTTTTGAATTCTATCAAAGTTGGAGCCGAACGTATCCGAGATATTGTCATTTCCCTCCGCAACTTCTCCCGGTTAGATGAAGCTGAAATGAAACCTGTAAATATCCACGAAGGTATCGATAGTACCCTACTAATTTTACATACTCGTATTAAAGAAAAGTCAGATAATCATGAAATTGAAATAGTCAGAAACTATGGTAATTTGCCACAGGTTATCTGTTACGTTTCCCAAATCAATCAGGTATTTATGAATTTATTGGCTAATGGAATTGATGCTTTAGAAAATCGACGAGATAAACAACAAGAATTTGATCGTAAACCGACTATTACAATTTCTACTGAAGTAACAGATTCGGCAACAGTAAAAATAAAAATTGCTGACAATGGCAGTGGTATTGATTCTCAAGCATTGTCTAAAATATTCGATCCATTTTTTACAACTAAACCAGTTGGTGTAGGTACAGGTTTAGGATTATCAATTAGCTATTCAATTGTAGTAGAAAAACACGGAGGTGATTTGAGCTGTATTTCTGAAGTGGGAAAAGGTACAGAGTTCATAATTGAAATTCCTATTAAACCAGCAACTGGTAATTATAGTTAGAAGGAAGAAGTTAGAAGGAAGAAGGAAGAAGGTAGGAAGGGAAAAGGAATAAGGAAGAAGTTAGAGAGAAAAAGGAATTAGACCACTTTGAAAAAAGAATGCTACAAAAAGGTACATCTTACTCAGATATGCTGAAAAATCACTGCTCCAGTTCATTTTAGATAGTTATTTTCCTTTTTTTTCAATATTTATCCTTTCTCTCCTAGATAATTGCTTTCTTCCTTCCCACCCTTTTTTCTCTTCTTACCTTCTTCCTTCTTCCCTCTTCCCTCTAAATCTCAAATTTTTAGAATACCTTCTGGGTTTACTGATAGTAATTTTCGTCTTTGTAAACCCTCTCTATTAATAATCTCATTTGCTGCTAATAATCCACTACTAATAGCTCTTTCCATTAAACCACAGGGAAATGGCATCTTTACCCAATCTCCAGCAAACATTAAATTAGAAATACCACTATTAGTTTCCGGACGTTGTTGATAACTACCTGGAGGATAAGCGGAAAAATTTTTCTGATTTACTAATTCTCGATGCAGCAAATTAGCATCTTTTAATTCCGGTACAATTTCGTATAATTCCTGTGCAAAAGTTGTCAGTAAATTTTCCTGAGTGGGAAATTGTTTTTCTTTATAACAATAAGCGTGTAATTCCACAACACTACCACCTGTTTTTTCATGCCATTGAATAAATTGTTCTTGAATGCGATGATAGAGAGTAATACTATCAGTTAATTCATAGCCAGATAGAGAAGTAAAATTGCTATGTTGCCAGTCAAAGTCTCGGTCAAACCAAAAACGACAGACTGCAAATGGATCGGCTATATTTAATTTTTGTATCTGGGATTTTAGATTTTGATTTACTTCTCCTTCCATCACATTAAATAAGTGTTGAACTCCCGGAACATCCGTAGCAAAAACATAATAATCTGCTTGAATTTCTGTAGAGATAATTTCTGATTTATTTTCCATTATACCAACTAATTGCACTTTACTTTCTCTAGTTTGATTAATTTTGTAGCGGGATAAATTTCGTTTTGTCGGACCTGCTAATACTTTTCCTTTTCTATCATAAACTGCACCGTGACAAGGACAGTAAAAATTTCCATCTTCTGCTAATTCAACAGTACAACCTTGATGAGTACAAGTCAAAGAAATAGCCTCATCTGAATTAGCTTTAACAGCAAAGAGGCGATCGCTCGAACCAAAATAATTAACTTCCTCTTTGTCAATTTCCAAATTACGTTCTACCCAAAAAGGAATCAAACTTTTTAACTCTCCTAACTGATAACTAATTGAATTAATCTTATTGTCTTGCCAATTAATTTTACTAACCCCAACATCAGTAAAAATTTTACCTCCCTTACTTTCAATTTCTTGAGCAATTGGTTGTACTAAACTTGTACCCATATCTTGTCTTGTACCATTAAAAGCTAAACCTTCTGGATTACCAAAAAAATAGAAGTGAAAAAACTGCATTAACTCCGCAACACTCAATTTATCTGGAGCATTAAGACTTGATTTAGCAAAAGGCAAAAAATACAAATCGTACAATCCTTGAGGAAAATCTTTTTCCACCCATTCAGTAACAGATAAATTGTCAAGTTGCTGATAAGTTTTCTCTACTTGAAAGCCACCTATGGCACGAAAAACTTCCCAATGTTTAGGTTTTACTAAATTAATTCCCCATCTAAGTCTATTGGGAGAAGAAATTGCTAAATCTACAATATTCCAAGGAAAAGCCGAACTACTAGGACGAAAAACTTCTGGGTCATATTTTCCTTCTCGAAACACCATAGAATAGAACTCTAAAGACTGAAAATTATCATTAATATTCAGTTCTTCTACCAAACTATTCAGATTGTAATATTGAGGAAAAAAACCATGAAAACCATGTTCCATCATAAACTTTTCCCCCCCTACATCAACAGACCAACTAGCAATTTTTCCTCCTAGTTGTGGGGATTTTTCTAATAAAGTAACCCTGAAACCTCGCTGACTAAGTTCATAAGCACAAGCTAATCCTGCCAATCCACCACCAACTACTATCACACTTTTAGAATTGTTTAAATATAGTGGTAAATCTAGATTATCTTGTACAAAAACTGTTGGTTTGGGTTTCGAGAATCGAGTATAACCCAGTAAACCAGTGGTAGCTCCAATAGTTAATAATTTGAGTATTGTACGTCGCGAAACTGATGGAAATGATTTGAGATTAGTTAATTGATTCATCAGCAATAATTTGATTATTGTTGGAAATTTTAATTTGGCCGATTAACGCCCTGGTATATTGTAATTTAGTGCCGAATTTTTGCCTATAAAAATATATAATGCTTAAGGTTTTCTAAAGTTTTTTGGCAATCAAGTGTTTGAGGATATAGTCTAGCTAAACAATCTTTATTGTAGGTTTATGATAACTTTTAAATGAAACAAAAATTAAGGCAACTTCCTTTAGGAATAACTCTGACAACTTTGTTGATAGGTTTAATTGCCTGTCAATCAACTTCCCCTGTGAAAAAAACTAGAGTTCGTGCTGCCCATAGTAATTGGGTTGAGGAACATTTCCAAACCGAAATTGTGAATATTGGTCTGGAAAAACTTGGTTATCAGATTGAAAAACCAAAAGAAATTGACTATCCTGCTATTTATTTGTCTGTTGCTAATGGAGACCTAGATTATAGTGTTATCAATGGTGAAAAATTACACCAAGAATTTTTTAATAATGCTGGAGGTGAAAGAAAGTTAGAGCAAGTTGGAGTTTTAACTCATAATTTAGTACAAGGCTATCAAATTGATAAAAAAACTGCTGATCGATATAAAATTACTAACCTCGGACAACTTAAAGATCCAAAAATTGCTCAACTATTTGATTCCGATGGTAACGGTAAAGCTAATTTAGTCGGTTGTAATCCTGGTTGGTTTTGTGAACGAATAATCGATCATCAAATTAAAGCTTATGGACTAGAAGATACAGTCGAACACAATAGAGGACAATATCTTATTTTACTTGCAGATGTTATTACTCGCTACGAGCAAGGGAAAAGTGTTCTCTACTATGCTTTTAATCCTCACTGGATATCTACAGTCTTAAAACCAGATAAAGACATAATTTGGTTGGAAGTTCCCTTTACTTCCCTTCCAGAATCTCAGAAAAATCTAACAGAAAAAGACACTATTATAGAAGGTAAAAATCTGGGATTTGCTGTAGATCGGCAGCGAATTTTTGCCAATAAAAAATTTTTAGCAGTTAACCCAATTGCCAAACGTTGGTTTGAACTGGTTCAAATTCCGGCTGAGGATATGAATGTTGAAAGTCTATATATTAAAGATGGTGAAAATTCTCCAGAGGATATCCGTCGCCATGCCAAAGAGTGGGTTGAAAAGAATCAAGAGTTGTTTGATAGTTGGTTAGAAGAAGCAAAAAAAGGGGCAGATATTTGACAATGAAACAAAAATTGAGGCAACTAGCTTTAGGAATGACTTTGACAACTTTGTTGATAGGTTTAATTGCCTGTCAATCAACTTCGTCCATTAAAAAAACTAAAGTTCGTGCTGCCCATAGTAATTGGGTTGAGGAACATTTCGCAACCGAAATTGTAAATATTGGTCTGGAAAAACTTGGTTATCAGATTGAAAAACCGAAAGAAATTGACTACCCTGCTATTTATTTGTCTGTTGCTAATGGTGACTTAGATTATAGTACGATCGGTGGCGAAAAAGCACATCAAGCATATTTTAATAATGCTGGGGGTAAAAAAAAGTTAGAGCGAGTTGGAGTTATAGTTCCTAATATAGTACAAGGCTATCAAATTGATAAAAAAACTGCTGATAAATATAAAATTACTAACCTAGGACAACTTAAAGACCCAAAAATTGCTCAACTATTTGATTCCGATGGTAACGGTAAAGCTAATTTAGTCGGTTGTAATCCTGGTTGGTTTTGTGAACGAATAATCGATCATCAAATTAAAGCTTATGGACTAGAAGATACAGTCGAACACAATAGAGGACAATATCTTATTTTACTTGCAGATGTTATTACTCGCTACGAGCAAGGGAAAAGTGTTCTCTACTATGCTTTTAATCCTCACTGGATATCTACAGTCTTAAAACCAGATAAAGACATAATTTGGTTGGAAGTTCCCTTTACTTCCCTTCCAGAATCTCAGAAAAATCTAACAGAAAAAGACACTATTATAGAAGGTAAAAATCTGGGATTTGCTGTAGATCGGCAGCGAATTTTTGCTAACAAAGAGTTTTTAGCAACTAACCCAGTTGCCAAACGTTGGTTTGAATTAGTTCAAATTTCTACTGAGGATATAAATGTTGAAAGTCTATATATTAAAAATGGTGAAGATTCTCCAGAAGATATCCGTCGCCATGCTAAGGAGTGGGTTGAAAATAATCAGGAATTGTTTGATAGTTGGTTAGAAGAAGCAAAAAAAGTGGCAGATATTTGACTTAGAATCTAGTAGTTACTTTCTATAGTTTTTTTATATCTTGATGATAATTAATTTATAAATATTTGATAATTATAGCAACTGTTTTATCTAAAAAACTTTAGAGAGTAAATATATCACTAAATCTAAAAAAAGGTATGGGAGTTAGGAGTTGGCACTTGGTGGCCAGAAAACACTTTGGAGTACTTTACAAACTGTCTCAAAATTGCTGGATTAATTCTTTTAAAAAACGATTGACCAGCTTTTTCTAAATCGGAGTCAAGAGCAAATGTCAAACTACGCAATCTTACTTCACTATCACCAACTAATTGATTGATAGGATTGGTTAATTTATGAGGATAAATCAAAATAGCTTCGTGACATTTTTTGTAAGTTGCATAAGCCACCACTTGATGAATATCATCTGGCAATAGTCTGCTATTTAACTTATATTTAGTATCAAGAATATAAACAACCTGACGAATTTTTACTTCATAAATAACTAAATCAATTTGAAACTTGGTATAATCTCAATAATTTTATCTGCTGGAACATTACCAAGCTCTCTAGGTTCTAACTTATGTAAACCACCCCCATAAACTCGGCCTTCACTTATCAATATATCTAACGAAATTTGATTCAAAATCTGCCAAACTTTTCTGAGTATATCCGGCTTTTTCTTAAAAATACTCTCTAGCTCAAATTTCGGATACAAAATCAAATAAACATTTGTTGCTGTTGCCTGAGAATGATTCAAAATAAATCTAAATGGTGTTATTTTTAAGGCATCTTGACGCCCCATATAAGTACAAACTAACGCCGAAGATTTGCGAGATTCCTGTTGATACCATAGTCGCCTATGTTTACACAAATAACGATTACTAATTCCTTTTTTGATTCCCATCTGAAGATACTGCCAAAGTGAAGGATATTGAAATTGAATTTCATTCTTTGATAGATCGCATGAAAGCAGGAATAACTGACGTTCTAAAATAGGATTACCTAAAGCATCAGCTTCAATTTCATTAACTGAAAAATATCGCGGACTAGGTAAAATAGGAGTTAAAAATTCTGGAGGAAGTTGATATTTGGATATTTGTTCTGGCGTTAAAATAAAAAAATCGTTTGCTCCAGTTGCTAAACCACGTTTGATTGTAAATAATTCTGATAATTTTATTCCCTGACTATCAATGTTTATATTGCTATCTAATTTAGAAATATTTTTCCATTTATTAACATTTTTTAGTGCTTTAACAGATATCAATTGAGATTTTTTGGGCTTAGTTAAGCTCCCACTATATGTAAACTCAACTTGATGATTATCTGATGGGATTTTATTTCTAAACCAAACTACTGAAGAAGAGACAAGAGCATTTTTAAACTGCACATCTTTTGGCTCAAAGGAATGAACTCGCAATAATGTTACTTGAGTTAATAAATAATCTCTAATTTGCTGTCCATAATTCACATCCATAAACCCACTAGGAATTAACCATGCAGCCAAACAATTTTTAGCCATCCAGCCATGAGATATAAGTAGAAAATGACAATAAATTCCTGCTAATTTACTGAGCTTTATTCCAGTTATCTTTTCTGTTGAATTTTGCAATCTTAGTTTTTCATCTTTAGTTAAATGATGATGTCTAATATAGGGAGGATTACAGATTATTAAATTAGCTTTAGCTGTATCAAATTCTGGTGGAATACAAGTTGTAAAATCAGCAATATTTAATTTTAATCTTGTTTTACTCCAAAGCTGACTCGCTTCTTGACCACAATGAAGATCTATTTCATATCCAATAGCTTCATCAATCTCTGATATAGGAAATAAGTTTAATAACGCAGAATAAAAAGCACCTGTTCCAAAAGCAGGATCGAGAAAGCGAATTTTGTTTTTAGGTAAAATATTTATACAATATTTAAGGATATCTTTTGCTAATTCTGTTGGTGTAGCAAACTGACCAAGTTTATTTTTTTCAGCTTGAGTTTTACTAGCATCAAGTTTGTTTTGTAACTTGATTCTGGCTAATTCTTGAGTTTTATTTACTATCATCATTTACACCCCAAATAATTCTAAATCATCTATGCGATGTTCCCATATCCAGTCTATACCTTCGGCAGCTTCATAACCTAAATATCCACTATCAAAGTAGCCACATAAAAATAAAATAAAATTGACACTTTGGCCGTAAGTATTTCTTAGTTGATTAATTTTAATAGCTTCCTCTTTACGCCTTTTATTTGTATTTGTATAATCGCCTGCTGACTTCGCTTCAATTAACAGTGGCAAGTCACCAACTTGAGAATTAAACGGCATAATAATAGTATCAATAGGAATATTAATCTGTTTGTTACCTTTGGGTTGTTTTACTGATATATTCATCCGAAATGAAAAACTACCTGGATTGAGTTGATCAAACTGTAAACCACTGCCAGTTTCAATATAAGAATAACCTCTGTTTTCTAACCAATTTCTTATAGTAGAAAGTTGCCTTTGTTCTTGAGCATTACGAATAATAGGGTCAGCTACATTACCACATAAACGGTCAGCAACAATTGTCGCACCTCTACTAACTTCTATATCGGTTGGTTGTCTATCATTTTTGAGCCAAGGAGAAATATCTTTATCTAGTAATCTAATAATAATTAGGCAAATTTTATCAAGTTCAGAATTAATTTATTCTGGATTCATTCGTGGCGGTATTCGTAGTTTTTCTTCCATATTCTTAACAAGGTTAGGTCGTACATCAGCAAGTCCAATAAGTCGATCGCGAGCAATAGGTGGCGCTGTTGCCATCCGTAATATAGGCAAGATAAATGGGTGCTGATACAGTACCTCTCGTGAGATATTTGTGAAATTAGCTGTCAAAATTAATGTGGACTCAACCTGTTGAGTGGTACTAAGGCGAGTTTCTTTGTATGTTATCGGGGCAAACTCAAGAAACCAATTATTGTAGAAATCTACTGACTGAGTAATATCTTTTTTCCACAGATGGGGTTTATCTGCATTTACTGGCATTACTAAAATTTTTAAGCTCCTCAAATAATAACTTTAACTACAAGCGGAATGTAGGTTGAAACAACTTATCAACAGGCAACAACTAACAAAGTAGGGACGTTGCATAACAAAAATGCGTTTCATGTCACGCAGTGAAACGTCCCTACAGGGTTATCATTTTTAGGACTTATGCAAAGTCTAATAATTTGATTGTTTCATTCATATTTTCACTTTCAATAATTATAGCTGTAAATTCATTCAATCCCATTCAATTTCTTTTCCATACTTGAGGAAGTAGTAAAGTTCTAGTCTTTCCTGCCTATCACAACTAAGATCGCTCGTACCATTAGTTATATCTGGAAAGTATAGTATAAACTCATTTTCTTTTTTAAATAATTTAACTGTGTCATCATTAACTTTTCCCTGCTTGAGTAAATTAGCATCATCACAAGGTTGAGAAGGTTTGGTAACAAATTGCAATGCCATTTTATATGGTTTGGGAAATGGATACTTATTTCTCAATTCTTGGGATGACCAACTATAGTAATTATCAAATGATAAGGGTATATAATTATCAGCAGCATATCTAAATTCTGAGGAAGTTGAACGAGGATCGGAAGCTATTTTTACATACATTCCCATATTAACTAGACTTTCAACAACTGGTTTAAAATCTCGATCGCCAGCAATTAAAACTGCATTGGTCATGTTATTACGAATCGTGTGATTCATCATATCTACTGTTAATAAAACATCCACTTCTTTTTGACGTTTATTGTTTGGAGTACCTACTAAACTTCCTAACTTAACGTGATATCCTTCCAGAGAACGGATTTGATTAAAATCATCCTTTTGTTTAGATTTACGAGCTTCAAAATCTTCATCTTTCTCATTTTTATTCTGAATTTCATCAAGGCAGTCATAATAGAAAACTTTTTTAGCTTTAAAATGGCTTTTGATTGCAGCAAAGTTAATATTTCTCACATCTACAATGTCATTGTTAAACCATTTAGAAGTAGCTTTTTCGTACTTGTCTCTCAAATAACCTCCATCAATAAATAGATAGGTTATTTCTGGAGGTTGATTAATGAAAGAATAGTCTACTGATTGATAACCCCGCATTTGTAATAAATCTAATTTCTTACTTCAATTTGTAATTTTTATACTACAATAAATAAAAGCCACCTGCAAATGTTGACCAAATTTTTTTGTTGATAGATCGACTCTTTTAACAAAATTCAGATAAACAGGCAGTTATGCAGATAAGATTAAACACAACTAACACCATAGACAATGGATGATACAAAGAAATAAGTCTAAAATTTCTCAATATACTAACAGAAAAATCTAAAATCTAAATGGTTGAAGCAAAATCCTATAAAGACACCGTAAACCTGCCCCAAACTAACTTTAATATGAGGGCAAACTCAGTCACCCGTGAACCAGAGCTACAAAAGTTTTGGGCAGAATCACAAATCTATGAACGTCTCTCAGAGACCAACCCAGGGGAAATCTTTACCCTACATGATGGCCCGCCTTATGCTAATGGCAACCTACATATTGGCCATGCCATGAATAAAATTCTTAAAGATATTATTAATCGCTATCAAATTCTTCAAGGGCGAAAAGTGCGTTATGTTCCTGGTTGGGATTGCCATGGTTTACCTATTGAATTAAAAGTTATTCAAAATCTTAAATCAGCAGAAAGGGCAAAACTCACACCTATAGAATTACGTCAAAAAGCTAGAGATTTTGCTCTGGAAACTGTTGATAAACAACGGGAGTCATTCAAACGTTATGGAGTTTGGGGAGACTGGGAAGATCCCTACATGACTCTGACTCCAGAATATGAAGCTGCTCAAATTGGAGTATTTGGCAAAATGGTTTTGAAAGGCTACATTTATCGTGGTCTTAAACCTGTACATTGGAGTCCGAGTTCTAAGACTGCTCTTGCGGAAGCAGAACTGGAATATCCTGAAGGTCACACATCTCAGAGTATTTATGCTGCTTTTAAAATCATGAAACTAGCAGCAGCAGTTGAAAAGTCTCTCAAACCTTATCTGGAAAAACTCTGGGTTGCCATCTGGACGACAACACCTTGGACGATACCTGGAAATTTGGCAGTCAGTGTTAACCCAGAACTTGATTATGCTATTGTCAAACCCGATGCTGACTATGCAATGGGAAAAGACAAATTATTCATAGTTGCAGCAGAAGCAGTCGAACGTTTGTCGGCAACTCTTGGCACAACTTTAACACCTGTAGCGACAGTTAAAGGTGAAGACTTAGAAAATTGCACTTACCAACACCCACTATTTGAGCGGGAAAGTAAAATTCTCATTGGTGGCGACTACGTTACTACCGACTCAGGTACAGGTTTAGTTCACACTGCTCCCGGTCATGGTCAGGAAGACTACATCGTAGGGCAGCGTTATAGTTTACCAATTTTGTCACCTGTGGATGGCAATGGAAAATTTACTGCTGAAGCAGGAGAGTTTTCCGGGTTAAATGTATTAAAAGAGGGAAATGTTGCCATCATTGAGGCACTGCAAAATGTTAACTCTCTCTTGAAAGAGGAACCCTACGAACACAAATATCCCTACGACTGGCGCACCAAAAAACCAACTATTTTCCGAGCAACCGAACAATGGTTTGCTTCTGTTGAGGGTTTCCGGGATGAAGCAGTCAAGGCGATCGCTGATGTTAACTGGATACCCGCTCAAGGAGAAAACCGCATTACCCCAATGGTGAGCGATCGCTCTGACTGGTGTATTTCTCGACAAAGAAGTTGGGGCGTTCCTATTCCGGTATTTTATGATGAAAAGACTGGGGAACCTTTGCTGACTGAGGAGACGATCGCTCATGTGCAAGGAATTATTGCTGAAAAAGGTTCTGACGCTTGGTGGGAAATGTCCGTAGAGGAGCTTTTACCGGAAAAATACCGTAAAGATGCTGATAAGTATCAGAAAGGTACAGATACAATGGATGTTTGGTTTGACTCCGGTTCATCTTGGGCAGCAGTCGCTCAACAACGGGAAGGGTTAAAATATCCAGTTGATATATATTTGGAAGGTTCCGACCAACATCGCGGTTGGTTTCAGTCAAGTTTGCTAACCAGTATTGCTACTAACGGTGTTGCACCATATAAAACTGTTTTGACTCACGGTTTTGTGCTAGATGAAAACGGGCGCAAAATGAGTAAGTCTCTGGGAAATGTGGTCGATCCGGCAATGGTTATCGAAGGTGGTAAAAATAAAAAACAAGAACCTCCTTATGGTGCAGATATTTTGCGTTTGTGGGTTTCGTCCGTAGACTATTCTTCTGATGTACCCCTTGGTAAAAATATTCTCAAGCAAACAGCAGATATTTATCGCAAAATTAGAAACACGGCGCGGTTTTTGTTGGGCAATATCCATGATTTCGATCCGGCAAAAGATTCTGTTGCTTACGAGGAAATGCCAGAGTTAGACCGTTATATGTTACACCGGATGACAGAGGTGTTTGCCGAAGTCAAGGATGGTTTTGATAAATTTCAGTATTTCCGCTTTTTCCAAACAGTTCAAAATTTCTGTGTTGTTGACTTATCTAACTTTTATTTAGATATTGCTAAAGACCGACTTTATATTAGTGCGACGCATGCTTTCAGACGGCGCAGTTGTCAGACAGTCATAGCTGTAGCTGTAGAAAATTTAGCAAAAGCGATCGCTCCAGTTTTACCCCACATGGCAGAAGATATTTGGCAAAACCTTCCTTATCCGACTCCCTACAAATCTGTATTTGAGTCTGGGTGGGTGAAATTAGAGTCAAAATGGCATAACCCAGAATTAGTCAAATCATGGGAAGAGTTACGAAAAACTCGCACTGAAGTTAACAAAGTGTTGGAAAAAGCAAGGGGAGAAAAAGCAATTGGTGCGCCCCTAGAAGCAAAGGTATTGTTGTATGTAAAAGATGCAGAATTAAGGGAGAAAATGCAAGGGTTTAACCCTGCTGCTCAACCAGAAAAAACTCAGTCAGAATTTCTCGAAGCTAAAATAGAAACTGAGCAAGAAACAATAGAAAATACAACTCCTAATAATCCGCCAAAATCTACTGCTAATTTTGCTCAAACCCAGAATTTTTTATCAGATTTACCTGATATTTTGAGCAAACTATTTAGTGCATATCAAAAAGCATTAGGAGGAATATTTTTCCTGATTATATTTCTGTTATTAATCAGAGTAACAGTAACAGTAGTAGCAACAATAAACCAAATCCCTGTAGTAAATTCCATATTAGAATTAGTGGGAATTATCTACACAATTCGCTTTGTTACTCACAATTTGTTGTTGACTAAAACTCGGCAAAGTTTGTCCGAAAAAATTAAATTGACTGCGGAGGATATATTAGGTAAAGGAGCCTTGTCACCCAAACCTAAAAAATCAACAGACAATACAGTTAAACAATCAGCAACTTTAGTATCTCCAGAAGGAGTTATTGTACCTCCTAAAAAAGTGGATTTACCCCCTGTTCCACAAGTAGTAGAAACAGAAACTTTACCTCAGCAACCCAAAAATATTAAAGCCATGATGACTGGTAATGGAGTTGATGAATTACGTTATCTGTTTATTACTTCCCAAGTAGAATTATTAGAATCTCCAGAAGCTCTAGAAAATCTTGAATATAAATCTATATCAGATTCTTTAGGCGTAGGAGTAGTCAAAGCAGATGGGCATAAATGCGATCGCTGTTGGAATTATTCTACTCATGTCGGTGTTTCCTCAGAAGACCCCACTATTTGCGAACGTTGTGTTGCTGCCTTAGCAGGAGAATTTTAACTATAGCTTGTAGTCCAGTAGGGTGCGTTAATGAAATGTAACGCACCGCCTACCCCGTGATGTTTCGATGCATTATACCAAATTAAAAAAAGAGATATTGTTGGGTTTCGGGTTCCTCAACCCAACCTACGCCTGATAAATGTTTCTGAAAAAACTTATTACTGATAAATGTTTCGGTGCGTTACGCTTCGCTAACACACCCTACAAAATCTACAATTTTTAACTTCTTACTTCTTACTTCTTACTTCTTACTTCTTACTTCTTACTTCTTACTTCTTTCTTCTTCCTTCTTCCTTCTTCCTTCAATTGCCAATTAAAACCAAAGGCGACCAATAAAACGGACTCACATACTCCCTAACATAACTTAACTTTGCCTGACGTAATGCCTCCACCTTCGTCATTCCTTGTTGCAAATTCTCATAAAATTTCACCATAATATCCTTCGTTGTCTCATCCTCCGCATTCCATAAACTCGCAATCACAGCATCGGCACCCGCACGCTCAAATAAATAGGCAACTCCCGCTATTTCTTCACCGTTGGAGTCTGCTTTCATGGCAGTTTGGCAAGCACTCAAAACGATTAGATCCGTATTTTCTAATCCTAAAAGTGCAGCATCTCTAATATGAAAAGTTTCTCCGTTGGCAAACAAAATAGTATTTGCTTCTAAACCCACACCAGGGCAACCATCCTTTTGAAAGCAACCGTGGGTAGCGAGATGCACTAAGGGAAAACTGAGGGATTCATTTTTGAAACGAGCGAGGGTTGCCTCTTCTCGAATGTAATATTTGCTTGATAACTTTTCCGCAATAATTTTGGCTTCTGCTTCTGCACCAGGGAGGTCTACTTTTGTGGGAGTGGGATTGCCAAATGCTAATACTTTCATGGGTTTAGTGTTTTTTTGCTGCTGTTTTCTGCTGCCAGAAATGCGGGTGAGGTAGTGGATGGGATATTTTTCAAGTAAATATTGGTCTGTTTGATTATCAAATAGGGTTTCAAAAGGAATATAACGCAATTTCCCTGTGGGAATGATAGCTACTTGTTTGGGGGAATAAGCTGCTATTTCTGCTTCCATCGGGCGAATGAGATAGTCATAGAGTTTTTCTTGGTTAACGTCGTAGTCGTCGGAGTTGGGGTTTTCTAGTTGGTCGCGATATTCCGTGAGGATGTCATCAAATTCTTTGCGATCTATGGGAATTTTTTTAACTACAGTGGGTTTGTCTCTGGTGACAAGGAATATGGCGATGCTATTGGGAACATTTTTAATACCAGTTAAAAGAGCAGGTTGAATAACAACGGTATCCGGTGCAATATTAGCTTTGAGTTTGTCGATGTCTTCGGGTTTGAATTCAAAAAGCTCCGCAACTTCTGGGTATTTCTCGGTAATGTCGGCAGCGAGTTGGTTAGTTTCTGCTTGTAACTGGTTAATTTGTCGGGAAAGTTGGGGACTCCATTCATCTTCTATTTTGCCATAGAGAATTTGTAATTGTTGATTATTTTGTTGCCATTGGTTAATCAGTTTTTGAGTTTCTGGGTTTTTGACTTTAGCATCAATAAGGCGAGTGTAGTCAGCGAGGTCGAAAGTAGTAGCTAGGTTATACCATTTTAAGGCTTCATTGGGTTGGTTTTGGTCAATGAGGAGATCGATCAGGGCGATCGGTGTGTAGTCATTACCTTCTAAAAAAGTCTTGCGATTTTCTTTTTTTAACCCCGCACGCATTTCTAGGATGATTATTGCTGATTCTTCCCAGTGGTTTATAGCTTTTTCTGGTTGGCTGCTATTTCGGTAAACTAAACCAATATTGCTGAGAGTAGAAGCTTTTTCAAAGCGAGATCCCACTTCTTGCATGATGGGTAAAGCTTGCTCCAAGTATTCTAATGCCTTTTGGGGTTTATCTATACTGTAGTAAACTGCACCAATATTATTGAGAGAAGTGGCTTCTCCAAAGCGATCCCCCACTTCCCGACTGATGGGTAAAGCTTGCTGGTAATATTCTAATGCTTTTTGGAGTTTACCTATACTGCTGTAAACTCTACCAATATCATTGAGAGAAGTGGCTTCTCCAGAGCGATCTCCCACTTCCCGTCTGATGGGTAAAGCTTGCTGGTAGTATTCTAATGCTTTTTGGGGTTGACTTATACTGTCGTAAACTCCACCAATACTATTGAGAGTAGTAGCTTCTCCAGAGCGATCCCCCACTTCCCGCCTGATGGGTAAAGCTTGCTGGTAGTATTCTAATGCTTTTTGGGGTTGACTTATACTGTCGTAAACTCCACCAATACTATTGAGAGTAGTAGCTTCTCCAGAGCGATCCCCCACTTCCCGCCTGATGGGTAAAGCTTGCTGGTAGTATTCTAATGCTTTTTGGGGTTGGCCTATACTGATGTAAACTAGACCAATATTATTGAGAGTAGTAGCAACACCAGAGCGATTGCCCACTTCCCGCATGATGAGTAAAGCTTGCTGGTAGTATTCTAATGCTTTTTGGGGTGGACCTGTCTTGCGGTAAACTTCACCAATATTATTGAGAGTAGTAGCAACACCAGAGCGATCGCCCACTTCCCGCATGATGGGTAAAGCTTGCTCGAAGTTTTCTAATGCTTTTTGGGGTGGACCTGTCTTGCGGTAAACTTCACCAATATTATTTAGAGTAATAGCAACACCAGAGCGATCGCCCACTTCCCGCATGATGGGTAAAGCTTGCTGGTAGTATTCTAATACTTTTTGGGGTTGATCTATACTATGGTAAACTACACCAATATTATTGAGAGTAGTAGCAACACCAGAGCGATCGCCCACTTCCCGCCTGATGGGTAAAGCTTGCTGGTAGTATTCTAATGCTTTTTGAGGTTGACCTATATTGTTGTAAACTAGACCAATATTATTGAGAGTAGTGGCAACACCAGAGCGATCGCCCACTTCCCGCATGATGGATAAAGCTTGCTCGAAGTTTTCTAATGCCTTTTGGGGTTGACCTATATTGTTGTAAACTAGACCAATATTATTGAGAGTAGTAGCAACACCAGAGCGATTGCCCACTTCCCGAAAAATCATCAAAGCTTCCTTGTAAAAGTTTAATGCTTCTTGTGGCTTGCCTATACTACTATAGTTTGAGCCAATACCAAGGTTTGCTACTGCCTCTATTGCTGGGGATTTGATTTTTCTAGCAATAGCTAATACTTGTTGAAGCGTTTCTATAGACTCCTGATATTGGTATTGCCCTCTTTGTTGCAATGCTGTTTTTATTAGCTGATCTAATTTTATTAGCTGCTCTAACTGTTGCTCTAACTTTTCTGCCTGAGAATCAGAAGTTTGGGTGTAACTCTCTTGTAGAAATAGTGGCAATATCAGGAGAGTTGTAGTCAGGGTTGTTATTCCTATTAGAGAGGTAATAATAATTCGTTTCATAGTCTTATTTTCCTCAAATAAATAATTAAATATGTATATCTTACGTCAAACAAAACGGCGTGTCATTGCGAGTGACAGCGTTTGCGGAGCATTCCGTCAGGAAAGCAATCTCGTTATTTAACTTCTGGGCAGAAGATTGCCACGGGGGGCGTAACTATTAAACACAAAACTTAACTCTTAACCCTCCCCCTCGCAATGACACCCGCCGACTTTCTAATGTCATTGCGAGGCGGTTGGTAAACTCCTCATGTTGTTCACAAAAGCGTTAAGTTAGCCGAAGCAATCTCGTTATTTAACTTTTGGGCAGAAGATTGCCACGGGGGGCGTAACTATTAAACACAAAACTTAACTGTTAATCCTCCCCCTCGCAATGACAAAACGGCGTGTCATTATTCCTCTAGCAACTGTTTATAGTTTAGACTTTCTTTTAACATGGAATTGTCGCCATATTGCTAACCATGACATCCAGAGAAAACTATCTGAAATTAGCACTAACTTTGGCTATCAATTACCAATACTTTGTACACTCTATCAATTAGCACAAAAAAACAATGATGTTACCTGATTAAATTTTAGAAGAAATTTACAAAATTCGAGAAGAAAACGCCAAACCTTTTAACTAAGATCCGGAATTAATATTAGCTGACTGGTTAGAAAGACAAAAACAATTTGAGAAAAAATGCAAAGGAAAAATCAAAATTATTAAAACTTTTTATTATTATCCTAAAGATTATGAACATTAAAATTGTAGAAAGCATGGTAGGCAAATTTTGTTGGGTTACTCCTGGGGAGAAGCAAGCTACGTTCCTCAACCAAACCTACAAAATACTATTCCTTTTTTGACTGTAATGTAGCAGTAATAATCCAAATTTGTTGCTCGGGTTCAAACTCCATCTCACTCACAACATAACGACTCTTCCCAACGTTCCACATACTTCTCCGAATATCCTCTCGATCATCTACCCGAATCACACTTTCTGGTTTAATCTCAATAGCATTCTCCTCTACATTTTCCCATACTAACCCATCCACTAGAACTTCAAAACGTCGGATATCTCCTATTTTGTCTACTTGACCCCCACGAATAATTATTATCCCATCAGAAGTTGGCCACCAAAAACCTTCTCTCTCATCAAACTCAATCCGGGTCACATTAGCAGTATCTTCTTTCCCACTACCCTGACCTCTTTTTATCGTTATATCTTGAGAATTAATACCTACTACTGAACCAGTTTGGCGATCGCCATCTTTTAGTTTTACTATGGCAATAATAGGTAATGAAACTGGAATAGGTTTTGCTTTTTCAATTTTAGTTTCAGTTGTCACAAGTAGGTTAGGGTTGGCGATCGTCTGTTTGATGTTTCCTACCACTACTGTCAGGCAAGCTACCAGAAAAATAATTGTAATTTGAGTTATCTTCACAGTTAGTACCAAATAGAAATATTAATTACCACTAATATCTTTAAACCACTATGTTAGTGAAATTTTCCGAAGATAGCCGATAACCAAAATTTGTAGGGTGCGTTAGACGGCTAAAATTTAGACTTTGAAACGCATTTAACAATCCGTCGTAACGCACCATTGCATAAAGTCAAAAGTCAAAAGTTGTTAGTATAAAATTATCAAAAATCAGAATATATAGAAAATGTTTGGTAGAATTGCCAGTTTATTAACTGTATTAGGAGTCGGCTTATATTTCACAGGTTGGATTTATCGTTGGGCTTATTATAGTTATTTTCAACTAGAAGTAACGACTCTAGATTTACCTGTAGAATCATTTTTAATTGCACCAATACAGGTATTTTTTGGCAATTTATCTGGTGGAGATTTTTCAACTTTTTTCCGTACTATAAGAATAGCGATCGCTTCTTTTATTATTTTTCCAAATATTTTCAATCTCATCAAACTTTTTACTCAAAAATTAGATAAAATTCTTAATCAATGGCGTTTAAAATTATTGAGATGGAGCTTAAAAAATAAACACCCTAAAATAACTCGTTATCTTCAATCATTTCTTTATTTTAAACAGTTTAACTATCAAAAATATGACAAAGCTTTAATTGATGAAATAGTCGTAACCTTCTGGTTATTAACAATCCTATTTTTTCTCGGAAAAACTCAAGGAAATCTTGATGCGGTACGAGACTCTCGTAGCGACACATCATTATTGCCAACAGTGACTTTAATAATCCCAGAAAACCAACTACCATTAGGCAGAAAAATTGATAAATATAAATTGACAGACGATCCCAATATTAACAATTTTCGTATTATTGGAGATATAGAATTATATGAACAGTTACTACTACGAGATTACAACAACAAAACTGATCCCAATTTTCCCCAAGTTATCTGGCGACTGCTGTTTGATACAGAAGGTCAATATTATATATTCCCCTCTCCACTAAAAAAAGATGTGCCATCAAATTTTCGCCCTCCCGTTGTAGTCATTCAGCAGAGCGATCGCGGAGAATATATCGTTATTCTCAGCCCGGAAGCACCACCTAAACCTTAGATTGATTTTGGGATGGGGAGATAGGGAGATTCGTATCAGTAAATTGCCTCGCTTCTATTTTGCGACACAAACATTAGGCACCGATCACAAACTACCGTTAAGCTATCAAACATTACATTGCGCCATAACGCACTGTTCAGTAATTTGTAGTGAAGCAACACATATTCAATAGTGGACTGTTTCATTTTAAATGTTGCAATAAATTTAGGTTGGGTTGAGTAACGTAGCTTGCTTCCCGTAAGGGTAACCCAACAAAAATCTTTCTTCCCTACTCCCCTACTCCCCTACTCCCTACTCCCTATTCCCTACTCCCTAATTATTCAGTAATGATTCAAAAGATTGCCGTAAAGATTTAATATCTCCCACTCTTGCTACTAAAAGGTTATTTTCTCCAGCATCTTTTAAGCGAGAATTCCAATACTGAACGCTATCAGCGTTATTCATCCAAAAATTAATCACCGTTTCTACAACTTTATCTACTCTCCAACTACGATAAGCAGAAATAGTTTCTACAGATTTGAGAAACACATCTAGGGAACACTTATGATGTCCTAAATATTCTACATTTAAGTTATTTTCTACTTGTAATTTTTGTTGCTGATTAAAAAAATGTAGGACTGGAGAAATACCTAAAAGTTCAAAACTATATCCCATTTACCCTTTTCCTCCTCAGAATTTGTGATATTATATATAGCAATCTCTTTTAGTTGTGAGATATTGCATCCTTTAAATAAATAGGAAGAAGTCAAATTCTCATAACTGATTTACGATTACTATAGTGGTATTAAAATTAGCACTCACCTTAAAAGACTGCTAATTTATCCAACTCTATAAACTAGATGCAAAACTTTTATTTATTGTTTGATAAATCGTCAAAGTTTAATGGCTTATCTTTAGCAATCTTCGATGATGAGTGCTAATAGTTTATCCGATAAAATTTTGCGGTTTAAGAGCTTGTATTATGATTTAGATAATACTAATTTAGTTAACCAGTTTTTGTCAAATTATTTACATTCAAGACAGTATATTTTTTACATAACTTTACAAATGATGATTTTGACTCTTTTTGATATGTATTAAATACTCCTAATTTCGGTCGTGTAAAAAATTTTGGGGAATTAACAAGCAAGAACACAGTGATAATATAGTTTTAAGCATTTCCCTACTGGAATCCTCTGTAAACAACTAGCCTCCTAGGTTGTAACTGCGTTTTTTTTAGGTCATGCTCCGCAAACATATCGGGAACGCATTTGACTACCGAATATCAAAAACAGAGTTGTGCGGTAGCTAAACAGCTCTAGTAGCGCTATGCGGAAGTTAAAAGCGAGTGCGTAATTCTGAGGTCTCCTACGGGGCGCCTACTGTGTGGAAGTAATTCCGCATACAGCCCCTCCAGAATGTAAGACGCACTCAAGACAGTCAAAAGTATTGGTTAGTAAAGTTTTTGGGATTTTATAACTGGTTACCTATTTCGCCATCCTGCACTAGTCAAAACTTTGTAGGTAAAAGATTTCAATTTTATTAATTTTGTAGTGCTATAGTTTGTAGGCATTTCCATACCGGAATGCTCCGCAAACAGCTATTAGCTGTCAGCTTGCCTCCTGCGGAGGAACTGCGTTAACAGCAATAAAACCCCGCTTTTGTAGTAACATTTAACTCTGTCTCAATTAATCAAACTTTTATCGCCATAGCTGACTGGTAAGTGCTGGATTTCCTGTTGCTTTTTCCTCAAAAATATTGTCAAAACTTAAATAGAAATGCTATATTAATAGATTGTGATTTATAAATATTTAGGGTTTGCGCTCAAAAGTCTTATAGTTGAGGGTAGGAGTCAGGAGACAACCCACCCCTAACCCCTCCCTGGAGGGGAAGACAGGAGACAGGAGGAGTCAGGAATTTAGAGAAGGCAGGAAGAAGAATTATCCCTCAATTTCTCCGTCCAAATCTTGCTGTTAATACTGACTTTTTGAGGCTTTTCAACTCAAATCAGCGCACTTTTTCAAGACTTAAAAATGCCCAAAGCAATATCAGTAAACACTTTCATATTTATTCAGCAAACCCTATTTATAATTTTTCTATCACAACAAGATTTCTGACTAAACTGGGCCTTATAGATGATTTTGATTAAATCCGGTGACATGATTACGACAAAAGAAGTTAGGAGAAAGAAAGCATCTTCTAAAGTTACCTTGACCTTTATCTACTTCCAATAAGTAAATGAAGAGAGATGTACCTCAAAGATGTAGGATAAAGATTAGAAAACTTAATCTTTCTCCACTATAAGTAGTCAATATATAGAGAGGAATCACCTTGACTAAGCATCCAAATGGTATACCAGCACACGGTGGCCATCTGATTAATCGGATTGCCACACCAGCAGAACGACAAGAATTCATGGAAAAAGCTGAAAGCTTGCCAAAGGTACAATTAGACAAGCGGGCTCTTTCAGACTTAGAAATGATAGCTATAGGAGGCTTTAGCCCTCTCAATGGCTTTATGGAAGCAGATGACTATGAAAGCGTAGTCACTGATATGCGTCTTAAAAATGGACTACCTTGGAGTATACCTGTAACATTATCAGTATCAGAAGAAGTAGCAGATTCAATCAAAGAAGGAAGTTGGGTGCGTCTAGATTCTCCAGAAGGAGAATTTGCAGGAGTTTTAGAATTAACTCAAAAGTTCCGCTACAATAAAGCCCATGAAGTAACCAATGTTTATCGCACAGATGAAGAAAAACATCCAGGAGTGAAAGTTGTTTATGATGCTGGCCCAGTCAACTTAGCAGGTCCAGTCTGGTTATTAGAGCGTCATCCTCACCCATTATTTCCCAAATATCAAATAGATCCAGCAGAGTCCAGAAAACTCTTTCTCGAAAAAGGTTGGAATACAGTAGTTGGTTTCCAAACCCGTAACCCCATCCACCGTGCCCACGAATATATTCAAAAATGTGCTTTAGAAACGGTAGATGGTTTATTTCTACATCCTTTGGTGGGTGCTACCAAATCAGATGACATTCCTGCTGATGTGAGGATGCGTTGCTACGAGATTATGTTAGAAAAATACTTTCCTCAAGACCGGGTAATGATGGCCATTAATCCCTCGGCTATGCGTTATGCTGGCCCACGGGAAGCAATTTTTCATGCTTTGGTGCGGAAAAATTATGGTTGTACCCACTTCATTGTTGGTCGAGATCATGCTGGGGTAGGGGATTATTATGGAACTTATGATGCTCAATATATCTTCGATGAGTTTGAACCAGGAGAGTTAGGTATCGTTCCGATGAAGTTTGAACACGCTTTCTACTGTACTCGTACCAAAGGTATGGCCACGAGCAAAACAAGTCCAAGTATCAAAGAAGAACGAATTCATTTATCAGGGACAAAAGTACGAGAAATGTTACGTCGGGGTGAGTTACCACCACCAGAATTTTCACGACCAGAAGTAGCAGCAGAGTTGGCTAAAGCAATGCAAGCATCTAATGGAAATTAACTAACAGAAATTTTTCTGGTATAGTCCTCAAGTGTGAGGCATAATTATATATAGTGGAGGCGGGTTATAAAAGCTATACATTACTCCAAGGTAAGCTTTCAACCCGCCTCTAACAGTTAGGTGAAGAAACTCTGATTTTGGTACAAAGTCAGTTAAAAAGGGTGATTAATTTATATGAATAAATTAACTATTGAATATTACTCTAATTGTTCTATACAATTGGCTCAGTTAATATATTGTAACTGTTTAGATGGACGGTGACTCGGATGAGAGACCTAAGCAGGCATTTTGCCACAAGCATTAAGTTATCTCTAAGAGTTGCTGGAAATGGATAGCTGGTTAAGAGCTAACCAGAAAGACGCAGAAAACTAAACTCGTGAATGTTTAAAATTTGCCACGATCGCTCTTATTGATTAACGGCAGAATGTGTCAATTATATAGAAAATTAATAATAACGTTGTTACATAAAGTTCTTACTTGAAGGTAGGACATTAAGGAAGAAGAATGGGATTAAAGCGGCGGGAATTTCTGCAAAGGGCTAGCTTGGCCCTAGGAGCATTGGGAATAAATGAAGCAGGGTGGTGGCGTCTCCAAAGTCATTACTCAGAAGCCTTAGCTCAAACTACAGGACGTAAATTAGCATTTTTAGTAGGTATTAATGAATATCCAGATGCACCTCTGTCTGGCTGTGTTACAGATCTAGAGATGCAACGGGAATTGCTAGTTCATCGATTTGGTTTTTTACCTGCTGATATTCTTACTCTCACAAATAAACAAGCTACTAGGGAAAATATAGAAACAGCTTTTATTAGTCATTTAACTAACCAAGCTAAACCAGATGACTTAGTTTTATTTCACTTTAGTGGTTATGGTAGTCGTGTGAGTAAGATGATTGATGAGGATGAAAAGAATGAGTTAAATGCCTCAAATTTAACATTTCAAAATACTCTAGTACCAATAGATGGGATACCTCCAAATGATGATGGTAGAGCAATAAATGATGTTCTAGAAGAGACTCTATGGTTATTATTGCGATCGCTTGCCACCACAAAAGTAGTAACTGTATTAGATACTAGCTATGTATATCCTGGTAAAAATTTGCAAGGTGCTCTAAGAATTCGCTCTCGGCCTAGTTCGACTACAGAGCAAATTAATATTAAAGAGAAAGCAATGCAAACGCAACTCCGCAATCAACAAAATCTTCTAGGAGAACAGCAAATTTATGAAAGCCAACTGCCAGGAGTAATTCTTAATGCTAGTCAAGAGAGCCAATTTGCTACTGAAACTGACTGGAATGGTTTTAGCTCTGGTCTATTTACTTATGCTCTTACCCAAACTTTATGGTCTATAACCCCTGCAACCAGACTACAAATTGCTTTTTCACGAGCTGCTAGCTCGGTAGAACAAGTAACTGGAGCTAATCAGCAGCCAGAGTTTAAAGAAGCAAAACAACAGAACATTGCTGAATCCACAAAAGTAGCTACTATAACTCCAGTAGCTATGGGTTATCAAAGTTTCTTGAGTCCTTTATTACCACCTGCCAGTGGTGTAGTCACTTCAGTAGAAGATAACGGCAAAACAGGAAATCTATGGTTAGGAGGATTGCCAATTAGTATTCTTGATGCGGTTACATCTAATTCCCTCTTCACAACCCTACCTGATTCAGATTTAGACTTAAACTTTCAATTACAAATTCGGACTCGAACTGGCTTAAAGGCTAAAGCTTCTGTCATCATTGAAACTAATAGCCCACAACAATCATTAGAAAAGCAGCAACAACAGTTTCAGAGCGAGGAAAATGCGAACAACCCAACAAAAAAATCTCCTCCTAATCCTCAAATTTTGCCAGGATCGCTGGTGCGAGAAAAGATTAGAGTTTTGCCTCGATCTATAGATTTGATGATAGCTTTAGACCCTGAAATGTCAAGAATTGAGCGGGTGGATGCTACCAGTGGGTTTTCAGCAATACCTCAAGTTACTGTAGTGGCAAATACACAGGCAGCAGATTATGTATTTAGTCGAGTTCGGGAAACAAATATTGCTCAAAGTCCTTCTGCTCCTCTACCGTCAATGTATCAGGGTCGTTATGCTCTATTTTCTCTAGGTCAAGTGCGAATACCCAATAGTTTAGGAGAAGGGGGAGAAGCAGTCAAGATAGCAGTACAAAGATTAAATTCCCAATTGAAAACTTTGCTAGCAGCTAAGATATTACGCTTAACTATCAATGAAGGCTCTACTAAAATTAAAATCAGAGCCAACTTAGCTACTGTTACTCCAGAAGCAAAGAGCATTGTGCGCCGAGAAACTTTCGGGATTAGCGATGGGGCAAAATTTAAAACTAATATAGAAGAAGATGTAGGCAGTTTTGGAGTTTCTGATGGATTAGCAACTTTACCCATTGGTAGTCGAATTCAATGTCGGTTATATAATGATGGCGATCGCCCAGTCTATTTTATGTTATTGACTTTAGACAGTAGTGGGCGCATTCTTGTTCTAGATCCAACTATATCTAATCAACTTGGGAATAATAGTAAACTTTCACAAACAGGTCTCGTTATTTCTCCTGGAGATAGTGTAAATATGCCTCCGGTAATTAGCAAGTCTCCTAGAGATACAGAATCTTTTGGATGGAGGGTAATAGGTCCGGAAGGATTAGCAGAAAGTCTGATTCTCTTTAGCCATCAACCATTCAAGGAAGCAATTGCAACTCTTGATGGGGAAGTGCGTCAGGTTAGAGACGATCGGCTAATTAAAGAAGTATTGAATCCTTTAGCAGTAGCACAAGCAATGTTACGAGATTTACATAGTGCAAGTCAATCAACTATTCAATCTAGTGGGTTATCAACTGATGATTATGCTCTAAATATTAATAGTTGGGCAACTTTAAGTTTTGTCTATCAAGTTGTTTAAAAAAAATCTTTTACTAGAAAATAGTAATACTAGGGGCTAATGAAGCCCTTTTTTATTCTCTGTCGAAATCACAAGCAGAACAATTACAGCAGATTCTGTACTAATGAGGTACAACTAATTTTATGCTTCCATGCGTGTTTCCTCCATACCTGTTCCCTGTTTCCTAAAACCCTAAATATATGTACTTCATAACAATAGAACATCTGAGTAATTTGGTGATTACTGTATAACCAGATTTTATATCATTACTTATTTACCACTACCGTATTTGATACTCTGTGGTTTGTTTAGTTGAAAATCGCTATAAATTTATTAAAGCTATACAAAAAACAGAAACTCCTTTAACCTACATTCCGCTTCGCGATCGCGTAACTAGATTACCCATCTTAATCAACACAGTTTTATAACATTATTTGATAAAATTGACATAACACATATTGGTATGAATGTCAAAGTAAATTTTGTCGTATTAACACTCTTGATCGAGTTCTGCCAAATTAGTTACGATAAGAAAAGATTATTATATTAAGGAAATAACTGAATGGTTGCAACACCAGTCCAAATTAAACACGAAGTTAAAGATGAGTCCTTGGCCTCTCTAGGAAAGCAAAGAATTGAGTGGGCAGGTAGAGAAATGCCTGTTCTACGCCAAATTCAAGAACGTTTTGCCAAAGAAAAGCCATTAAGCGGAATTAAATTAGCAGCTTGCTGTCACGTTACAACCGAAACTGCTCATTTAGCGATCGCTCTGAAAAATGCTGGAGCTGATGCTGTATTAATTGCTAGTAATCCTCTATCTACTCAAGACGATGTAGCTGCGAGTCTAGTGGTCGATTATGGTATTTCTGTATTTGCCATTAAAGGAGAGGACGATGAAACTTATCTGCGCCACGTTGAAATTGCTTTAGACCACAGACCTAATATTATTATTGATGATGGTAGTGATGTTGTTGCAACTCTAGTAAAAAATAGACAAGATCAACTTCCTGAACTGATTGGTACCACTGAAGAAACTACTACAGGTATTGTTCGTCTGCGAGCAATGTTTAACGATGGGGTATTGACTTTCCCCGCAATGAATGTTAATGATGCGGACACTAAACACTTCTTCGATAACCGCTATGGTACAGGTCAATCTACTTTAGATGGTATTATCCGCGCTACTAATGTTTTATTAGCAGGTAAAACTGTAGTTGTTGTAGGTTACGGATGGTGTGGTAAAGGTGCTGCTCTCCGCGCTAGAGGTTTAGGTGCAAATGTAGTTGTAACTGAAATCGATCCAGTTCGCGCTATTGAAGCTATCATGGATGGTTTCCGGGTGATGCCAATGTCAGAAGCAGCTCCTATAGGCGATCTATTCATTACTGTTACTGGTAATAAGCACGTTATTCGTGGCGAACATTTCGATGTGATGAAGGATGGAGCGATCGTTTGTAACTCCGGTCACTTTGATATTGAAATTGACCTGAAGACTTTGGGTGAAAAAGCTGATGAAGTGAAGACAGTTCGACCTTTCACTGAACAGTATAAACTCAAGAATGGTAAGTCTGTAATTGTATTGGGTGAAGGACGGTTAGTTAACTTAGCTGCAGCAGAAGGTCATCCTAGTGCAGTTATGGATATGAGTTTTGCGAACCAAGCATTAGCTTGTGAATATTTAGTTACAAATAAAGGTAAATTAGAGCCTGGTTTACATTCAATTCCTGTGGAAGTTGATAAGGAAATTGCTCGTTTGAAATTACAGGCAATGGGTATTGGTATTGATACTTTGACTGCTGAACAAGTTGAGTACATGAATTCCTGGACTGTTGGAACCTAATAATAAGTAGCACTCAGCTATCAGCTATCAGCATTTTAGTTGAGTTTTAACCAGTAATTTCTTCCGTAGGGGTTTGGAGACCAAACCCCTATATTAATTTATTCAAAATTTATTATTAAATAAAATCATATAAATTCAGTGGCTAAATTATCTGTAGAATTACAACGATATTTTTTTGATGAAGAAGCTCCTAATACAGTTACTTTGGGAGATATTATTGATTTGGCAGGAGAGAGAATTTTTGGTTTTTTATTCGTGATTTTATCTCTCCCTTCTGCTTTGCCTGTTCCTGCTCCTGGTTACTCTATTCCTTTTGGTATTTTATTACTTTTATTGGCAGTTCAACTAATAATTGGTTCTAAAACTCCTTGGTTGCCTAAAAGTTGGTTAAATAATTCAATTTCTATTGAGAAAGTACAAGGTGTTTTGAAAAAAGGCATTCCTTGGTTACAGAAAATTGAGTTGATATCTCGTCCTCGGTTAAGTTATATTTGCACGAGTTTTGTAGGTAGAATTATTATTGGTTGCGCGATCGCTCTGATGGCTATTTCGATGATGATTCCCATTCCGGGTACTAATACTTTACCAGCGATCGGGATTTTTGTTACTGGTTTTGGTTTGTTGGATGATGATGGTGCTATTAGTTTGGGTGGGTTGGTGCTTTGTGTAATGGGGGCGACTTTAAGTGGTCTAATTGTGGTTTTTGGTTATGAAGTTGTCAAAGGTGGAATTGAGTTAATTAAAAATTCTCTGACTGGAGGTTAGAAAAATTTAAGAGTCAAAAGTTAAATTTATCTACAGCAGATTCGGTAGTATATGAGGTACAAATAACGTTTAAACCTTTATACTGCAAGCATTTTGCCCGCTAGTAGTGTACCTGACTAAGATTAAATTCGCTATATCTTCAAAATAGTTGATTTAAAATTTATTTGTGCTATTCATATAGTGGGGAATACTGGCTCTTATGTATTGGATGTCCAATCTCATAATTTTCACTTCACTAGATAAAATCTCCCTAATTATAGCTTGCTAATTAACTTTCAAAGCATTGACAGATAAAGGTTTTAGTCTTTGTTTGGTTGAAAAAAGTTCAAAAATTTAGCATTTTGGGCAGACAACGGCAGAAAAATAAAGAGACAATTCTTCCTACTACCTCCTCTATAATTCCCATTTCTCCTGACTCCTACCCTTACCAAAAGACTCTTTCCGCAAACCCTAACTATAGGTGCTTCAATAATTAAATTAACAAAACTCTTCCCTTAATTGTATTTTAATAATTCAACCCTTCCGTAAAGTGCTCAGACAAAGTTGGATAATATCCTAGGAGTTTATATTTCAACATCCTGAAAAAATATTTATAGCGACTATATTTAGGAGAAAATCGTGAGTGTGAGACGGGATATAAGAATTGCAGCAATAGGAGGAGTAGTAGGTCTGACAATTCCTATAATTTCATTATTAATGGATGTGGGCAGTTTAGGTATTGAGATTGTTCAAAGTTGGTCGCCTTTGTTAGTGAAAAAAACTGACCGCTTTTACTGCGAACTAAGAGAAGATACTAATATAAATGGACAAGTTTGGACGGTCATGTATGACAATGGTAAAAATAGACAACCCTGGTTAGGTATGCTGAGAGCTATGGATGGAAACTGGAAACCACTTGAACGATGTGAAAGAGTAGCAGGACGGTTAAATAGTTTTCGGGAAGATGGTTTAGTTGCTCTGGAATATCGTGATGATCCTAAAACTCCAAACCAAGAGGTTATTTGTGCAAAAACTAAGTTAAGTGGTGATGGTTGTCCGTTATTGTTGACTTTGGATGTAGGGGTGGATGGTTATCACGCGTTGCGAGATATAATTGAAGCGTTACAAAATGGTACGACTGTTTATCAGAATAGTGAAGGAATATTGGCAAAGTCTAATTTTTCTGGAGAGTAACCTGTGTTTTGTTTGGAGCCTTTTTTAGCGAAAAAAGATCGGTTGATGGGAAGGTAGAAGGTAAGCTGTTATCATATATCATACTTAGAATATACATTTTTTTCTTCTCAAGCATTTTTTTGAGAATATAGTTTTGTATAGTATTGGATTGACTGCCTCAAAGACTAATGAATTGACAGTAAGTCAAAATGCTCAGTAATTCAAGCCAAAAACAACAAACAAATGGACAAGAGGTTGGCCAAACTGATAGCGGTTATGTTTCAGCACCTCAAGTTTCCCTTCCCAAAGGCGGAGGGGCAATTAAAGGGATGGGTGAGAAATTTGCAACTAACCCAGTGACAGGTACAGGTTCGATGTCCGTGCTGATCGCAACTAGCCCTGGACGTTCAGGATTTGGGCCACAACTCTCTTTGTCCTACGACTCCGGTGCAGGAAATAGCATTTTTGGCTTTGGTTGGAATTTGTCTATTCCCTCCATCACTCGTAAAACAGATAAAGGATTACCTCGCTATTTTGATGCTGAAGAATCTGATGTCTTCATTCTTTCAGGGGCGGAAGACCTTGTACCTGTATTGGTGCAAGATGGTGAAGATAAATGGGTGCGAGAAACCCTACCCGCAAGAAATATTAACGGCACAAATTACCGCATCCAACGCTATCGGCCTCGAATTGAAGGATTATTTGCCCGGATTGAACGCTGGACAAATTTAGAGTCGGGTGAGACACATTGGCTATCGCTCTCTAAAGACAATATCACAACACTTTATGGTAAAACTGCTGAAAGTAGAATTCTCGCTCCAAATGATTCTACTCGTATCTTTAGCTGGCTAATTTGCGAAAGTTACGACGATAAAGGGAATGCAATTCGTTACGAATATAAGCCAGAGAATTCAGATGGAATTGATACTGCCCAAGTCCACGAACGGAACCGCAACGATAACATCCGCTCCACAAATCGTTATCTCAAACGCATAAAATACGGCAACTTAACAGCCAGACAACCTGATGAAGATTTAAGTTTACGAACGGATTGGATGTTTGAGACGGTTTTTGACTATGGAGAACATGACTCAGAAAATCCCATGCCCAATGATGTAGGAATCTGGTCAGTTCGTAACGATCCTTTTTCTTCCTATCGAGCAGGTTTTGAAGTTCGTACTTATCGCCTCTGTCAGCGAGTGTTAATGTTTCATCATTTCCCAGAAGAGGAAGGAATTGGACAGAATTGCCTGGTGCGTTCAACAAACTTTACATATTCCTATGAGGAAAATCTAACAGATTCTCGAAATCCGATTTATTCTAAACTCATTTCGGTTACTCAAACAGGATACAAACGCAATTCAGAAGGGGGCTACATTCAGAAATCTTTACCCCCACTAGAGTTTACTTACAGTGAACCGGAGATTGATGAAACGGTGCGGGATGTTGACCCTGAAAGTTTAGAAAATTTGCCTCAAGGCTTGGATGGTACAAACTATCAGTGGGTGGATTTAGATGGGGAAGGTTTATCCGGAATTCTCACTGAACAGGGAGGTAGCTGGTTCTACAAACGTAATATCAGCCCTATTTATACGGCTCAGGAAGACGGTCAAAACACAATTACTGCCAAATTTGCTCCGATTGAATTAATAGCCAGTCAGCCTGCAACAGCTTTAGCTAACGGTGCCCAATTTCTGGATTTAGCCGGAGATGGACAATTGGATCTGGTTACGCTTCGCAGTTTAACACCCGGATTTTATGAACGGACTTCAACAGAAGGATGGGAATCTTTTATCCCGTTTAAATCTCTACCTGTATTAGATTGGAATAATCCGAATTTAAAGTTTATTGACTTAAATGGAGATGGCCATAGCGATATTCTAATTACCGAAGATGAATGTTTTGTTTGGCATCCTTCCCTAGCTGAAGATGGGTTTGGTACAGCAGAGCGATGGCCTCAACCTTGGGATGAAGAACAAGGGCCACGTGTGGTATTTGCTGATAGTACCCAGTCCATTTATCTGGCTGATTTTTCAGGTGATGGATTAACAGATATTGTGCGAATTCGCAATGGGGAAGTTTGTTATTGGCCGAATTTGGGTTATGGACAGTTTGGGTCAAAGGTGACAATGGATAATTCGCCCTGGTTTGATACGCCAGATATTTTTAATCAACGTCGGATTGTTTTGGCAGATATTGATGGTTCTGGGACTACGGACATTCTCTACTTAAGCAGTAAAGGGGTTCAGGTTTATTTTAATCAGTCGGGGAACAGTTGGTCAGCAAAGCAGGTAATACGGAGTTTTCCGGCGATGGATAGCGTGGCATCGGTCACTGCTATCGACTTGTTGGGTAATGGCACTGCCTGTCTAGTATGGTCTTCACCTCTACCGAGTAATGCTTCGGGGACAATACGATATATCGATTTGATGGGTGGGCAAAAGCCCCATCTATTAACCAAAACGGTGAACAATTTAGGTGCAGAGACTATTGTTCATTATGTGCCTTCTACAAAGTTTTATTTACAAGATAAGTTTGCAGGTCAACCCTGGATTACAAAGCTACCATTTCTAGTGCATGTGGTGGAGCGAGTAGAAACCTACGATCGCATCAGCCAAAACCGATTTGTCACACGCTACGCCTACCATCATGGCTACTTTGATGGGGTAGAGCGGGAATTCCGTGGTTTTGGCATGGTGGAGCAATGGGATACAGAGGAATTTGTGGTTCTGAGTGATAGTAGTGAATTTCCCGTCGGTGAAAATATTGATATTACTTCCCATATACCTCCTGTACACACAAAGACTTGGTTTCACACGGGAGTTTATGTGGGACGTAATGGCATTTCTAACTATTTTGCAGGTTTGCTCAATGAGCAAGATACAGGGGAATATTATCGAGACCCAGGTCTCACAGATGACCAAGCAAGACAGTTGCTCTTAGATGACACGGTGTTGCCTGATGGCTTAACTGTAGAGGAAGAGCGAGAAGCTTGCCGCGCTCTCAAAGGCTCGATGTTACGCCAGGAAGTTTATGCTTTAGATGGAACGGAACAGGCGGAGCATCCTTATACTGTTACGGAGCAGAATTTTACAATTCGGATACTGCAACATCGCGGTGATAACTCCCATGGGGTGTTTTTCACCCATGCTCGTGAAGCCATTAACTATTACTATGAGCGCAATCCTGAAGATCCACGCATTGCCCATCAAATGACCCTAGAGGTAGATGAGTTTGGCAATGTCACCAAATCTATGGCGATCGCCTATCCCCGGAGAACTGAATTTGTCCCCAATCATCCCCAAATTCAAGCGGCTCAAAGCCAAACTTTGATTACCTTTACCGAAGTCGATGTTATTAACCGTCCCGAAGAGTTGACCTATTATCGGCTGGGAGTTCCAGTTGAAACGCGGGTTTATGAACTGACGGGATTAACGGCTGCTGAGGAAACTTTGTTTTCAATGGCTGAACTTCTGGAAGCAAGTCAAAGTGCAACGGAAATTGCCTATGAAGAAATACCAACTCAAGGAGTGTTACAAAAACGGTTAATCGAACGCGATCGCATCCTCTATGCAAGTAATAGTCTGATTGATGGTCGAACTCAAGCTTTACCTTTGGGAGAACTGGAGTCCCTTGCACTGCCCCACGAGAGTTATCGGATGGCATTTACCGCAGGATTGCTGGAATCAGTTTATGGCGATCGCATTAACGATCAACTTCTGCTCGAAGAAGGTCGCTATGTCCTACAAGATGGGGTATGGTGGATTCCATCGGGACAGCAAGTGTTTGATGCCCAACAGTTTTATCTCCCCGTGGAAGTTATCGATCCTTTTGGTCATAGTTATCGCACCACCTATGATGACTATGGGTTACTAGCAGAACAAACACTAGACCCCCTCAATAATACAGTCAATGTGGTGAATGACTACCGCCTCTTGCAACCTTGGCAAATTACTGACCCCAATGGCAATCGGACTCAGGTTGCTTTTGATGTGTTGGGAATGGTGGTGGGAACTGCTGTTATGGGAAAAATCTCGGAAAGTGTGGGGGATTCATTATCTGAATTTGAAGCTGATTTGGATGAAGCCACCTTAACTGCCCATATCAATAGTCCTCTAGATAATCCCCAGGAGATTTTAGGCACAGCCACAACTCGATTGTTATATGACCTCTGGCGTTATTTTCGAGAAGGGCAACCGCCTGTTGTCTATACTTTGGCGCGAGAAACCCACGAGTCCGAGCTTGCAGCGGGGCAAGTTACCCAAATTCAGCATAGTTTCCTCTACTCCGATGGTTTGGGTAGGGAGTTGATGACCAAGATTCAAGCAGAGCCAGGACTGGCACCCAGTCGCGATTCAGAAACTGGTGAACTGGTATTAGTTGATGGTGCAGTGCAGTTAAGCGATAGTAATCCCCGTTGGGTGGGGACAGGACGCACTATTTATGACAACAAGGGCAATCCAGTTAAGCAGTATGAACCCTTTTTTAGTCAAACTCATACCTACGAATCTGAACTGGAAGTAGTGGAATGGGGTGTAACACCAATTCTGCATTACGACCCGTTAGGGCGCAATATTCGTACTGACTTGCCTAATGGGACTTTGACTCGTGTAGCTTTCAATCCCTGGAAACAGCAAAGTTGGGACCAGAACGATACCGTATTAGAAAGTGAGTGGTACGAAGAGCGACAGGAATTAACATCGAGTAATCCCGAACAGCGTGCTGGTAATTTGGCAGTTGCTCATGCAGATACTCCTGGAATCGTACATCTGGATGTTTTAGGACGGACTTTTCTGGGGATTGAGGATAACGGCAATGCGGGACAATATGAAACCCATACCCAGTTGGATATTGAAGGTAATCCTCTGGTAATAACAGACGCTCGGAATAACCCAGTCATGAGTAGTCGCTTTGACCTATCCGGTAATGAAATTTACTCCCATAGTATGGATGCAGGAGAACGCTGGGGACTGAATAATGTTGCGGGAAACCCGATTCGGGGATGGAATAGCAGAGAGTATCAATTACGATATGTGTACGATGCTTTACAAAGACCCATTTGTGTGCTAAAGGAACAGGGAGAGCAAACGGAAATTTTGACAGAGTTGATGGTATATGGAGAAAATCATCCCAATGCCACAGCCTTGAATTTACGGGGAAAAGTTTTCCAAGCCTATGACAGTTCTGGGGTAGTCACCAGTGAAGGTTATGACTTTAAGGGTAATACCCTGAGTACTCAAAGGCAAATAACCAGAGAATACCGCCAAACTATGGACTGGTCTGCTCTTGCTAATGAAACTGGAGTTTTAGAAATTGCAGCCAGTGCCCAACCGTTTTTGGAACCAGAGGTGTTCACAGCAAGTACCACCTATGATGCTCTTAATCGTCCCATTAGCTCAATTGGACCAGATAATAGCGAAGCTCGACCTACCTATAACGAAGCAAATTTATTGGAGCGGTTAGAAGTGCGATTACGGGGAGAGGCACAGTGGACAACCTTTGTCGAGAATATTGACTACAACGAAAAGGGACAACGTACCAGAATTGACTATGGCAATGGGGTACTGACAGAGTACAGTTATAATCCCTTGACCTTTCGCCTGAGCCAAATGCGTACCACTCGCGGGGAAGATAATGCCCGTTTACAAGATTTGCGGTACACCTATGACCCAGTGGGGAATATTACAGCAATTCGGGATGAGGCGCAACAGACGATTTTCTTTGATAATGCAGTGATTTCTCCTAGTAGCCGTTATGAATATGATGCTCTTTATCGGTTGATTCGTGCTGAAGGACGAGAACATATTGGTCAAACTACCAACAATTTGCCAGAACATCGCAGCGACCTCAAACCCCACTTCGACTTTAATGATATAACCCGTCGTAATTTAGCCCATCCCCACAACGGACAAGCGATGCGGAATTATGTCGAGGAGTATGAGTATGATGCAGTGGGGAATATTATGGTAATGCAGCATCAAGCTAATGGGGGTAATTGGACAAGAAAGTATGACTATGAGACGGACAGCAACCGTTTGCGAAGTACCAGTTTACCCAGCGATCTAGAAGATGCAGCATTACCGGAGCGTTATTTATACGATGCTCACGGTAATATGACCCAGATGCCCCACTTACCTTTGATGCAGTGGGATTTTAAAGACCAACTGCAAGCTTCATCTAAGCAGGTGGTTAATAATGGGGGGACACCAGAGATTACTTACTATGTCTATGATTCAGGAGGTCAACGAGTGCGGAAAGTAACCGAACGTCAAGCAGCAGAAGGCGTAACACCTACCCGAATGAAGGAGCGACTTTATTTAGGTGGTTTTGAAATTTATCGGGAGTATGCAGGGGATGGGACTACAGTAACCCTGGAGCGGGAAACACTACATGTGATGGATGACCAGCAGCGGATTTCTTTGGTGGAAACTAAGACAGTGGATGTTGAAGATGGGAGTGGTTTGTTAACTCCGGTTATTCGTTATCAATTGGGTAATCATTTAGGTTCTGCCAGTTTGGAGTTGGATGGGGATGGGGCGGTGATTTCTTATGAGGAATATCATCCCTATGGGACAACGGCGTATCAGGCAGGGCGTAGTGTAGCTGAGGCGAGTTTGAAGCGGTATCGGTATACAGGGATGGAGAAGGATGAGGAGACGGGACTGGGGTATCACGGGGCGAGGTATTATGCAACATGGTTAGGCCGTTGGATGGCTGTGGATCCTGCTGGTTTTGTAGATGGAATAAATTTATATATCTATGTTGAAAATAACCCCATAATGTTTTTTGACTCTTCTGGTAATGGGAGAGAAGAGCAACGTTTAGGTAAACGAAATGAGAAGTTATGGAAAAAGCACCAAAAAAAAGCAAATAAGCGACGGCGTCAAAAAGGACTTAAGAAAATAAAATCAAAACGTCAAAAACCTGTTGGCAAGAGAGGAGAAGGGCAACTAATACCTGATGATGTTAAGAATAAAAGAACTACGGTTGAACTTAAGGCTAGAAATGCCAAGTCTGAGCGTAATCAACTCGAGACAAGTAGACGTAGAGATATAAGAGACAGCTTAGAGCAAAATAAAAAACAGCTACAAGCTTTGGAATCTGAAGGTAAAATTGGTCCCGATGCTAAAGGTAAAACTGTATTTACCATTTATAATGGCGATGAAGAATTCAAGGGTAAATTCAAAGCAGAGGCTAGAGAAGTTCGTGCTGAATGGATTGCTGAAGCTGCTGATGATCCTATAGAACAAGGTTTTCGTAAACGTATCAACCCAGTAGTAACAACAGCTGATAGACTTACAAAGTCTACTAAAGCATTGAAAAAGAGTATAGCCGAAGGTGCAGGCAAACTTTTACCAGGTGTTGGTACTGGTGTAGGACTTGGTCTTGCACTGAAAGCGTTTGAAGAAGGGCGTTATTTAGAGGGCGCGCTCGATGCTGTGGGTGTAATTCCAGTCATAGGCGATATAGTAGATATTGGAGTGACTTCATACGAAGTTACTCAAGCACTTGACAACTATTTTGGCATAACAGATAGTGTAGGATTTACTGAAGAAGTAGAGGCACTGCCTGAAGCCTACAGAAAAAAAGTAGAAAGAGGTTCGCCTGGCTTCTTAAAGCCAAAGTCAAAGCCAAAGTCCAAGACTAAGTACATCAACTTTGAAGAGGATACTTTAGTCAATCCTTATGAAGATTTTGAAGTTCCCTATGAGGGCTTTGAAGGTCCTCCTTTGCCCGAACATTTGGATAAAAGAAATGCAAGAATTTCCTAGTGTAATCGCAGATATAACAATTACGAGCACTTGATTTCGTTGGTTGAGTTAAGGCAACAAAACCCAACATTATCTAACTATTAGGAGAACAACCCATGATAACCACAAAAACCAGAAACAAAAACAACTTTCCTGGAATGACGAACATAGGCAGCAAATTAACATAGGTTTGTCTGCAAAATGCAAACTCACCTGAGTATCGATCAAATTACAACTAACCAAAAAGGAGAACCCTAATGGAAACTAACCAAAGAAACCGCAACCAAATCCCCTGGGAACAAGAAATCTGGGATCGCATTGATACTGCCGTCCATGACGAATGCAAACGTACTAAAATCGCTGCCAAATTTCTTCCCATCCACGTTACTTCCTCCAACGAACTCACTATTCCTTCTGATACCGTAATAGTTAGCAATGGACGAGGCGACCAAAAATTATCCGTTGACGAAGTTGCTATCAATCCCCTACTCGAACTTGTCGTTGAATTCAAACTCACTGTTCAACAGGTGGAGCGAGAAGCAGAACTAGGAACCGCCGTTACCCTTGCCACTAGGGCAGCCAACCTAATTTCTCAAGCTGAAGATATTGCCATATTTCAAGGTGATGCAGCAGTGAGGACTGGCAACCCACAGCATCCCTTATTCCGAGAAAACAAAGTAACTGTCAAATCCGGATCTGCTGGTATCGGGCTGCTCAATGCTCCAGAAGCTGATGGTTCTAACCCAATAATCCAGATAGTGACCGTCCCAAATTCCGACCCCACCGCAACACCTCCCAGGTGGGGAGAAAACAGCTTTGGTGGCGTTTCTACTTCCTATTCTCGCCTTCAGAGCGGTGAGGGACTTGCCCAGGCGCACTACGGTCCCTATGTCTGTGTCTTTAATTTTGAACCCTACGCCGATAGCTATGCCCCTTTACCCACTACCTTGATCATCCCAGCCGACCGAATCAAGCCCTTGGTGACAGAAATGCCTTCTAACAAAGAGATGCAGATGCAGAGCGAAGATATGTATGTTCATGGGTACTATCCCCGATACTACGGCACAGGTACATTACCCAAGTCTCGCGGCTTATTCCTCTCTCTAGGGGGCAACACTATGGATTTAGTCGTTGGTGTCGATGCCAAAACAGAATATACCAATCAAGATAAGGATGGGAACTATTGCTTCCGGGTATACGAACGTTTTGCCCTGCGTTTAAAGGATAAAACCTCAGTCATCCGATTGGAATTTCAAGAGCCAACCCCACCTGCTGGTTGACAAACAAGATAACCAAGAATATCAAATGGATATATCAGGACTTACGCATGAAGTAGGAAAAACTAGGGTTTGAGATTGCTTCCCTATCGGTCGCAATGACGAAAATACGTTGTACTGCGTAAGTCCTGTAAACTTTGGTTGTGATTATTCAATTGGGTTAATCTCCAGTGTCCCTCTTTATAGCTGAGTAAAACCAAGGATAAGATATATCCTGCCATTCGGCACTGTAAGTAAGTTTTATGGAGCAGACAAACTATGCGTATCGAGTATGAAGGCATTTCCTTGTGGTATGGAAGTCCGGATGCCCCTGCACCCCAGGATAATATTTCAGCAGGGAAGCAAATTTCAGTAACTGTGGGTGTTTCCCCCGCAGATGCCAGTAACAAGATAGAAATTCGTTACCAAGTCAATCAGGGTGAAACTCAGGTTATTACGGCTCAATATGTCCCCCATAAGGGCGATCGCCGAGTTCAATACTTTCGAGTTTCTCTTCCTGCTTTCAATCCTGGTGATGTAGTGGAGTATACACCAGTTTGTCGCTGTGCTGGTCGGCAGGTTCCTCCTAGAGATGGGCTTGAGGGGTTTACATCCTCCTTTGTTATGGAAGCGGGAATCGAAAGAGAAAACGATGAACCCGGCTTAAAGAAGGATAAACCGACACCATCCAAAGACCAAATTACTGAGAACATTACTAATTCTCAGAGCGAAGACATCCAAGAACCTGTCCCCTCCGACCAAAGCAGCCCATCCCGGCTTTCATCTCGCAAGAAAATGCGCCTTAAAAACTTGACTTTAGGCATGGCTGAGGGAAAGCACAAGGCAAAATTAGAACAAATGTTCGCAGAGACGGAAGGAGAATTTAAGCAACTAAAAACTCGTCTGGAAGAAAGTGAAGAATTCGACCAAGAAAGCATCCAACGGCTGACATTTAACGATGACTTAGCCGAAGTCATGGAGGATCGAGAAGATTTAGTCGCAGCATTCGTTCATAACGATCAAACTAATAGCTTGCGCGAAATTGCCCTGAATATTAAAAAAGAAGACCTCAAAGTATTAATCAAAAGTACCAGCAACGAAGAAGAAAAAGAAACAATAGCAACCAGATTACAGGATAGGTTGTTCCGCAAAGCACCAACTGCCGTTATTCACCGCATGGTTCGCGATCGCGAATTGGAAGAAGAAGAAAATGTTTGCCAAGGTTTATTGAAGTTCTTTGAAACCAACCCCGATCTGGATTTCCAAAAGACTTCTGTACTTAATGTCCTCAAACAACCAGAAGTACTCAAGGAAGTAGCACCAGAAGACAGAGTAAAAGTCGTTAATCGCCTCAAAAGTATGCAGCGACTTTCCGCCATAAGTCCTAAAGCTGAAGCTTTACCCAAGTTAATGAAAGTGGGATTAGATTCCGCTTATGCGATTAACGAAGTTCCCTTAGAACGTTTTGTAAATCTATATAGCGAGCAATTAGGTGGAGTAGATGTCGCCAAAAGCATTCATGCCAAAGCTCAAGATATATCAGTAAGAAACGAACATAGTTATGTTGCTTTGCGCCAAGCAGTGACAGGTGTATCAGTCAATATGATAGATGGGGGACAATCTGTAAATCTCCGTCAATCTCTTGCTTTGCAAATAGCTAGTGAGAAAAATATTCCCATCAATTTTGAAACACTTTTTGGTAGCGTTGACTTATGCGAATGTCAACATTGTAATTCAGTTTACAGTCCAGCAGCTTATCTAGTTGAATTATTTCAATATCTACGCAACAATAACCTCGATCCTGAAAATAATAAAACTGGAAAAGACAGAATTAAGAATACGCCACTAAAAAAATTCTTCCGCCGTCGTCCCGATTTAGGTAAACTACAACTTACTTGTGAGAATACTAATACACTCATTCCCTACATTGATTTAGTGAATGAAGTCATGGAAAGTTTTGTGGTGAACTTAGAAGATTATGAAGATGATAACCACAAACCCAAACAAGCAAAAATTGCAGTTCATAATGTTATTGACGAAAGCAGTGGGGAATTATTAGCCGAACCCCAACACACAAATTATAGAGCATACAGAATTCTCAAGAATGCGGTTTATCCAGTTTGTAAACTCCCTTATCATCAACCCATTGACGCTACCCGCCAATACCTAAACTTCTTGGGGACAAGTCGTGTTGAGCTTTTTGAAACATTTAGAGCGGATATTGATTACAAGCCGGAAGAAAATGCCAGTGATACGGAAATCGAACGTTTAACTAGGATGAAAGAGTTAAAAATTCAGTCCGTAGATCGAGGAATTGCTGCGGAATTTCTCCATCTTGTAGAGGAAGAATATATCATCCTTACTAAAGAAGGTTTTCACACTAAGGAATGGTATGAACTTGACGAAGAAACAAGTTTAAGCCAATCACAATACGAGCAAAAAATTGGTTTAAAAAATACCTGGGACTACTATGGCATCGATAATGAAAATCAGATGCTAGGAGAACTAAAGTGGGTTAAGCCTGCTCAAGATAGCGGTATGCTTGGTTTTCTGCGTCGGGTTAATATGCAGTATGTCGATCTAATTGAACTATTAAAAACTCGTTACATTAATCCTAATTATTTGTCAGGTAAAGCACTGGCATATATGAATAGTATTAGATATAGTTACCGTTATTTGCAAACTCTAGTTGATAACAAACAAACTGATTTAAAGGCAAAATACCAAAAGTTAGTTAAACTTTTACAAGCAGATTTAGTATCTGATTCCACTAATCGATTTGATAAAGCTTATGTAGAATGTTGGGTGTATAAATATTTTGCCAAAATTGGGAAGCTAATTGTATTAGAAGATGCTTCTTCATGTAATTGTATTGAGGGAACTATACGTTTATTAGTAATATATAAGGGTGATGATGCTGGTTCTTACAGAGACTTAACTATTAATAAAAAATGTCAAATATATATAGCTAAATCTAATCCTAAAAAGTTCGTTGGACATTTAGATACCAACTCAGGAAAATTAATATTAGATGAAGCTTTTACAGATGAATTTTCAGCCATAGCAGATAGAGGAGAATTCTCAGGCAAAAATGGAGAAACTGGACAAATTAAAGATTTAACCTTATTTTTTAGACGCGAACCCTTTATTTGTAGTAACTATCAAGAAAGCTGTGATATTTCTCAAACTCAACTCAAGCATCTGGATGGGACAGATTTAGTAACATCTGAATACGATAGAATGCACCGTTTTATTCGGCTATGGTGCAAACTAGACTGGACAATAGCGGAAGTAGATCAAGCAATAACTGGAGTTGGTGAAACAGTTAAGAATCCACCTAAAGGAATATCTAATTTTACAGCCAGCAATAATTTTGTTAGTTTCTCACCGAAATCGCTTCCAGAAGATCAAGAAGATGAAAGAGAAAAAAACATAAGATTTATTACATCTAATAAAAAGCAATTAAAACCCCTCAGAACTGATGAAGATATTACTCGTTCCCCAAATACTCTTATAAAGGATTTTGCACCTAACCCCCCAGGAATCGATGATGATAATCGCTTATTTCCTCGTACTACTGTAGATGACTTCAAAGCTAAGATACCAGATGTTAATCCTGAAGATTGCAAACCAGAACCCATTTCTCAAGTATTACAAGACATCACACCTTACTTGATTGAACAATTAGTTGCAGTCAAAAAATTACAAGAAATTACAGGACTCGAACTTGCTAAACTCTTAACTTATTGGACATCTATTGGAACAGAGGGAGAAAATTCTCTTTACGAACAATTATTCCTCAAATACAACTTAATAGCAGTAGATCCTGTCTTTCAGGAAGAAGAATTCGGTACTTATTTGACCCAAGGAGAAACTTTCAGCGATCATCTACCTGTACTGATGTCTGCATTGAAAGCAAGTAGTGCCATGCTAGAAAAAATCGTGGCTTATGCTGGAATCGCAGATGAATTGACTCTAGAAAACGTTTCTCACCTATATAGGCATATATTGCTTGCCAAATCATTAGGTATACGAGTAGAGCAGTTACCATCAGTATTAGAGCTAATTAAGAATCAAGCTCATCCCTTTGGTAAACCGACTAACACTCTAGATTTTTACCAGTTGTTTTTCCGTATAGAAAATTCGAGTTTTAATGTCAGAGAACTCAATTACATCATTAGAAATGAAGACGATTTAAATAGACCCCTTCGTCCTGATATTGGTGAGCTATTCCAATTGGCAATAAATTTGCGCCACACCCTCTTGCAAATTGAAATAGATCATCCTGATATTAATGATGATGAGGAAGCAACTGAAGAATTGTTAAGAAATAAGTTAAGTTTACTATTTGATGATAATTTTGTTGAGCAAACTGTTGGTCTTGTTCAAGGAACAACTGTATATGAAGATAATACCCGGAGAAAATATAGTACCAAGTTAAGTGAAAGCGATCGCAATAAAATTACTGATTTTTTACAAGCAGAAAGGAAAAAAGAAGAAGAAGAAGCAGGTGGAGAATTTCAAACCTTTTTAGCAAGGGTACAATTTAGCAATACTAAAGGACTGCAAGTTACGGGAATCCTCAGTGAAAGTGATAGGGAACGACTTATTTCTTTAGCAGATAATATTGAAAACGATGATGACCGAGAAAAATTCATCATCGTAATAAATAAAATTCTGGCACAGCCAATACTGTTTTTTAAAGATACTTTTTCATCTATTTTTGTTGAAGATGCAGAAAATGCCCAAGCAGTTCTGTTAGCAGAAGATACTATTGCTAGCGAAGGTCAAGAAGATAGCTCAATAGAAAAGCGTGCTTTTCTGATGCGTGCTTTTTTACCTTATTTACGAGAACAACTGCGCCAGCGTCAGGTAACTCAAATATTGACTTCCGCTTTAGGACTAGATCAAGACATAACTGAAAAATTGGTGATGGAAGTCATCAAAACGGACAATGATGAGGTCTTATACCAAGAAATCATTCGTCTCAAAGAGCAAAAAGATTCTTTAGAAGAAGAAGAAACATTAGTTTGGCAAGGATATTTTGTCCCAGAAAAAGAAGGAAAATATACGTTTTTATTAGAAGCAGAAGGAGAAGCAACACTAACCTTCAGAAATCAACCTCTTTGGTCTGAACCTGAGCGAACTGATGACGAACAAATCAATTATTACCGCAGCCAAGAAATATTTCTCAAAGCAGGTATTGCCTATCCTTTTGTTTTGCAAGGCTATGACGAAGATGAAACAGGAAAGATTATTGGTTTATTGATGAAATTCAATGACCAACCACAAACCAACATCTCAGATAAGGTTCTTTTCCCAGCATTAAGAACAGAAGCCTTCAACAAAGCATATATAAAACTGCACAAAGTTGCCATACTCCTAACTAGTTTTGACATGACTTTGGAAGAACTAGAATTCTTGTTGGAATTTAGTGATAATTTTGCACAATTAGATTTTAATACTTTCAGTTTTCCGCAGTGGTTACGATTAGAAGCTTTCTATCGCCTGCACAAAAGCTTAAATACCAAAGAATTAAGTTTGCTCGAATTTATTCGCTGGACACATCAAAAAGAGGAATCAGAAACAGAACCATCAATCGCTTCCCAAATTAGTACTTTAACAGGCTGGGAACTAACTGATGTTGAAAAGTTAATCCAACCAGAGCATTTCAACTTATCCCATCCTCAGCATTTTCGAGACGAAACAAATCTACTGAAACTGCAAGCTACTTTAGACATTTATCATAAAATTGGTGTCGATCTTTGTCTTTTATTTCAATGGGGTAAACCTACTTCTAACTTTAACTCAAACCGTAAAATTTCAGGTAGCATTCGAGAAGCCATTCGCGCACGATACACCCAAACAGAATGGGAAGAAGCTATTAAGCCCGTACACGATCAATTGCGCGAAAATCAAAAACAAGCTCTTATAGCGTACTTATTAGCCCAACCTGTGCTTTTGGATTGGGGTGTAAGAGATGCAGACAGTTTATTTGAATTCTTTTTGATTGATGTGCAAATGGATGCCTGTATGGAAACCTCACGGATAAAACAGGCGATCTCATCGGTACAGCTTTATGTACAGCGATGCTTCTTGGGATTAGAAGCAAAACATGGGGTGGGTTCAAAAATTCTCGATCGCCAACGTTGGGAGTGGATGTCCCGCTATCGAGTTTGGGAAGCCAACCGTAAGGTATTTCTTTATCCTGAAAACTGGATACGACCAGAATTACGGGATGTTAAAAGTCCATTCTTTGAGGAATTGGAATCTGAATTACTGCAAAATGATGTGAGTCAGGATACCGTTAAAAGTGCTTTGACTAAATATATCGTTCAAGTTGATGAAGTTGCTAATTTAGAAGTAGTCGGACAATTCATAGAAGGGGAGGGTAATGCACGAAAACTCCATGTTATAGGCAGAACTCGTAATGCACCTTATTTCTTTTATTATCGCTATTATGAATTTTATGATAAGTATTGGTATCCTTGGGAAAAAATAGAAGTTGATATTCCTAGTATTGACATTGAAGACGACAAGGGAAGTTTAAAAGATAATGGAACTTTTGTAATGCCAGTAGTATGGAAGGATCGTTTATTTATTTTCTTTCCAGAATTTATGAAAAAAAACTGGAATAGTCCATTAAAAGAAAAACAAAAAATTGCTGATGGAGCAGAAAGAAATAAGCTTAGTGATACTTTACCTTTATTTTATTGGGAGATAAAAATTGCTTGGAGTGAACGTAAAGAAGGTAAGTGGACTCCAAAACAGTTATCTAAAAGAGCTATTAATACTATAGTATTTAGAGATGACGTGGGCGACAGATATAAATTTGATTTGTTATTAGAGCAAGATAAATTTATATTCGCTCCATTTGTAAAAAGTAATAGCATTAACATCCAGCCATATTATTTGGGGAGAACCTCGAAAGTATGTGAAGAAGTATTTAATCCTGACAGTTATCAATACTTCAAAAGATATATTGACTACCCAACAGAAAGAAGAAGTTTAAATAGGTCTTTTAGGTTTGATGGAACACAAATAAGAATCGGAGAAAGGACTTCAAATACAATACCCGACCTTTGGGGGAATATTTATCGGTTTCACGCCTTGATTCAGGATAACTCTCCATTTTTATTTCCAATTCAAGCCACTAATAATGAGAGCAACCCAGGCAATGAGCTTGAACCATTTTTCTGGGAAAAAGACGGTGACTCACAAATACTAGCTTCTGGCATCTTAAATTATAGGTTTCATCATCCAAAGACTAAAAGACTATTAGGTCACTTAAGAAAAGATTGGTTAAATAAGATATTTGACAGCTTTATTCCACTGAATCACAATAACTACGGCTCTAATGATGGCATCCAATACCATGAACTAAAACGTCCCTATGCTATTTACAATTGGGAAATTCTGTTTCATTCCGTTGCTTTATTAGCTGATAATTTATCCAAATCTCAACGCTTTGAAGAAGCGATGAACTGGTGGCATTATATTTTCGCTCCCATTAATGTAAAAGGAAATATTAGAAAAGTCTGGAAATTCCGACCGTTTAGAGCTACAGATAGCAAAAATGTGTTGCAGAAAATATTCGATCGCCTCGATCCCAATACTCCAGATGATGAAATTACGGAATGGCGTGAAAAACCATTCCAACCCCATGTTATTGCCAGATCGCGCCCAACTGCCTACATGAAGTGGGTAGTAATGAAATATATTGACAACCTTATCGCTTGGGGTGATTCCTTATTCCGTCAAGATACGATTGAGTCTATTAACCAAGCTACTCAACTGTATATTTTAGCAGGTCATATCCTAGGTCCTCGCCCTGAGATAATTCCTAAACGTGGTAACATCCAGCCAAAATCATATTTAGATTTAGTAGATGAATGGGATGCCTTTTCTAACGCGATGGTTGATTTGGAATTAATCTTTCCCTTTAGTAATCAAATTGAAGCACCAACTATTCCTGATGGTGAACCACACTATATAAATATCTATGGATTTGCTACCACATTGTATTTTTGTATTCCAGATAATCCCAAATTATTGGAATATTGGGACACCGTTGCCGATCGCCTTTTCAAAATTCGTCACTGTCTCAATATTGAAGGCATTTTCAGAAAACTTAACTTATTTGAGCCACCCATCGATCCAGCTTTATTAGTACAAGCTGCGGCACAAGGACTAAGTATTGGTAGTGTACTTAATGACCTCAGTACACCAATGCCCAATTACCGTTTTAATTATTTGCTAGCCAGAGCTTTAGAAGTAACTTCCGAAGTCAAATCCTTGGGAAGTGCCCTGCTATCTGCATTAGAAAAGAAAGATGGGGAAAGTCTTTCCTTGTTGCGATCGCGCCATGATACCAATATTCAAACATTGATGATGGAAGTGAGAAACAAGCAACTGGAGGAAGCCGAAAAAAGCCTTGATAGTCTGGAGCAAAACCGCAAAGCCCCTGAGTATAGACTTCAACATTATCAGCAACTCATTGACGAAGAAGTAAGTGTACCGGCAGTAGATGCAGAATTTACTGAAGTGGAAAATCAGATAGAGGTGAAAGACGAAGGTGGATTAAAGTTGCTCCCACCGGAAGCAGAAGAAATGAAAAAAGCTAAACTCTCAGCAGACTTACAAACTGCTGTAGGGGCTGTAGAGGCTTTAGCTGGTATTTTAAGTCTTATACCAAATAATCAGTTTAATTTTCAGCCATTTGGGGTTGGAGCCAGTATCATATGGGGAGGACAAGATTTAAATAACGCAACACGAGCTATTGCTAGGGGTCTGCAAATTGGAGTAAATCGTACCTCTTTTCAATCTTCCGCTGCTTCTCGAAAAGCAGGTTATACACGTCAACACCAAGACCGCATCTTCCAAGCTAACCTTGCTGGTCATGAACTAATGCAAATTGATAAACAAATTACCGCTCAGAAAATCAGGAAGGAAATCGCACAACTAGAAATTGATAATCACCAAGTACAAATCGATCAAACAAAAGAAGTCGAAGAATTCATCCGCACAAAATTTTCCAACGAACAACTTTATCAATGGATGAGCGACCAAATTCGAGACTTGTATTATCAAGCTTACTCCTTTGCTTATGACTTAGCTAAGAAAGCAGAAAAAGTTTATCGCTTTGAGATGGGACTTTCAACTTCAGATTTTGTTAAATTTGGCTATTGGAATAGTGCTAAAGAAGGATTCTTGGCTGGTGAGCAGCTCTATTTAGCTTTGAAACAGCTAGAAAATGCTTACATCGAAGCCAAGCCACATGATTATGAAATCACTAAACACATTTCCCTTCAACAACTCAATCCCTTGGCTTTGATTCAATTGAAAGAAGAGGGTGTATGTGAGTTTAATCTACCAGAAGAAATTTTTGATTTGGACTACTCAGGACATTATAAGCGACGAATTAAAACTGTTTCTGTTTCAATTCCTTGCGTTGTTGGTCCATATACAAGTCTCAATAGTACTTTACGCTTACTTAAGCACGAATACCGTAATAGTAAGATCGCAACCAATTATCCGAAAAAATTAGATGAGGCAGATGAACGTTTTATTACCAACCCAATTCCCATCACGGCGATCGCCGTTAGTCAGGGACAAAATGATAGCGGTACTTTTGAACTAAATTTTCGGGACGAACGCTATTTACCTTTTGAAGGTGCAGGAGCTATTAGCAGTTGGCGTTTAGAGCTACCGCAAGAATTTCATCAGTTTGATTATCAAACTATCACAGATGTGGTGATTCATTTACGTTACACTGCCTGTGAAGGAGGGACTACACTCAAAACTGCTGCCATAGAAAATTTGAATGAGTATGTTAAAAATGCCTCCGAATTAAGCAAACGAGAGGGACTATTTCGTATGTTTAGCTTGAAGCATGAATTTCCCAGTGAATGGTATCGTTTTCTAAATCCCCAACCTGAAACCGAAAGCCAAATTCTTATTCTTGGTAATCTTAGAGAGCGTCTTCCTTTCTTTGCCAATAGCCAAAAAGTGAGTAATGTTACTATCCAGAGTATTATGCTCTTCGTTCCACCCATTGATAATGAACTAACTGTATCCCTACTTCGGTTTGATCGAGCAGAAAATGTTGATGTTGAGAATACAGATCCAACTATTACTTTAGGAACTGGGGCAAATATTGGTCAACTCAAACAATATACAGCAACCGATCTAGAAGAGAATATCAATGGATTCTGGGTACTTTCAGTCAATGAATCGGAGTCTATTACGGCAGATGTTCTCAGCGATGCTTGGCTGGTTATTAAATATCAGCTCAAGGGGTGACAAGCAAGCCTCACAGGGTGACCTCAACAGCAACAAGGGCAACAAAAAGGCTGGCGTGTTCTCAAGGTTGATGATTAATACTTCTGACACTCGCCCGTTAAATCGGAGATATTGCAACGATACAAGGATTGTATAGTTACCATAAATTCAATGGCCGTGTCACTATAGGTATTTGATGCTCCCCTACATCCAGTTCTTTCTTGGTTTACCCACTGCTCTATTACTTCATCATAAGCGCCAAAATGTGAGGCTCCCTCTCTGTCTTAGGGAGGCATTGTATTCAGACCAGTTGCTGAGGAGGTACTTAGATTTGGACTTACTCATGTCTATGTTGGTTTAGATTTGTTGTACCATGCACTGTTATTTCTATCCTATTTGCTTTTGCTCTATTTATGCAACAAAGCCTAACTTTATTGTAAATAATACAACTTTATTATTAATTATGTAACTTTATTATTTAACCACACTGACTCCTAAAATCAAGCAATACTCCCCCGCTTCCGAGTTTCCTTATAAGAAGTTCCCACATTTTTCAAACCTGCTTTAATCATTTCCTGCTCCAACAAAGCAAAGAAACTCGCTCGATCGCCTCCCCTAACCACTGCCTGATTATGAGCTTCCGCTAATACCACCGGATAACCATAACCTTTTTGCACTTGAGCTAACATCATTCCTAACACTAACTCCAACATTTCTTCATCCTCAGCCACCCATTCGGGCATATCAATTCTGGCAACTTCTGTACCAACATTCACATAACAAAAATAGATAATATTATCCCCATATAAATCCAAAATTCTAGCCGAAGATTGCCATAAAGGACTTCTTTGCCCTGGTTGTAATATAGAACCCCAAAATACCACATCTCGCAAAGGTTCAAATGACTGACAAGGAGCTTTTTCTGTAAAACCAAACCCCCCCAACCCCACATTAGGGCAATAACTAACACAGTCAGGCTCATCATAAATACAAGCCTTTAAACGTAAAAAAGATAAACTTTCACTACTTCGAGAAGCACTCAAATAACCTATCAAAGGAATGCCAGCTAATTTTAATTTATTCCAAGCATCTAAAATAGGATTTAAAATTCTATCTCTTGCTTCCGAAGGCAAAGATTCTAAGAACCAATAAATTAACGAACCATCAACCATCGCTAATATTGGGGAACCTAAATTATCAGAATTATTTTTCCTCCATTCACAACCTAATTCTGACAAAATCAAAGCCTCAGAAATAGTTCGTCGATAACCCATCCATTCTTCAGTTTTAATTCCCCATTGTCGAGAAATATAAAGGTCATCCGCTTCATAAAAAATTTCTGGGATACTATCTAAAAGCGGATAAATACTTTCCCCATAATGCAACATTACTCGCCCAATATTTAACAAATAACAATAAGCAATTTCATGGTGACTTGGAGCTATTTGAGAACCGTCCGTAGCAAATACCGTATGAACTTTCGGAGGCAGATTAATTAGAGGATAAGTATCTAAAGATTCTATCGGAAGAGCAGGATTAAAAAGTATGCGATCGCTCCAAGTTTCCTCTAATTCTAGTAATTTTTCCTGTTCATTTTTTGCTTCTTCCAATAATTCTTGAGCTATATCTAATCTATTTTGAGCAGCTAGAGCTTCTTTTGTCAGATGTTGACTCATCCCTTGCATTTGTTGCCCTAGTTTTGTCAGATCTAGCATAGTTTCAATTTCCTAATTTTTAGATAATTAAGTAGTTATTATTTGATGAAAGTAGGGAGGTTCCATCGAACCTCCCTACAAAGATTGTAGTTATTAATTTTGTATTCTATCTTTATGAAAATTGTTCTAATGTTAGTAGAATAATACCATTGCCAAATTTTAAGTTTTTTCTTAATTCTTAAGCTACCTTCCTAATTCTAAATTCTTGAAAACCTTGCCTTTTAAGGCGAAATATTTTTCGGTTGTTGCTCAAAATTATCCCTAGAAAAACCGCTTCTGAATTCTAAATTATTGAAAAATTCCTCTTTTAAAGTGAAATATTCTTTAGAGTGTTGCTCAAACCCGCTACAAAAACAACTTCTGACTTCTGATTTCTGATTTCTGACTTCATTTATTTCCATCCAGAAAAATCCTGACAAAACTGAGTAGAAGATAATAAATGAATAGGTGGATGTTCAGCTACAGAATCTCGTTCTTTCTGAGTATTGTAACCCCAGTCTGCCAAAAATAATTCTACTTCTTTTAAATCTGGTTGTTTTTGCACCGATAGTAAAGTTTTCAATCTATCTTCAACAAACCAAATAATTGCACCTTCACCTAACTCTGCCAATAAAATTCTTAGAGTTTCATATTTCGGACGTTTACATTCTTTACCAATAATATCTGCTTCTGTTAGATTAACACCTTGTTTTTGCAACAGAGAACGAACAAACCTGCCCTCCTTAGTTGTTACAATAAACAGTTTAACCTCCAATACCATTAACTCTTTTACCTTTTCCACAACCCCTGGATAAAATTCATGTAAAGACAACCACCCTTCTAAATCTTTTGCTATCCATTCATCCCTAGTACTATCTAAACAACTACCTATTTCTGCTCTATCTAAATTTTCTTCAATAACAATCTTTTCAGCGATCGCTTGCCATTCCTGAAAAATACTTTCTTCCTCAATACCTAATATTAAAGCTCTAATCAAAACAGGCATTTCCCAACCAATTTCAATAACAGGACGTAACCGATAAAATTTTTCTGCTAAATCATTATTAGGTATTTCATCCGATGGTTGCCAAATTTTGCAGTAGGTACGCCAAGCAGTTTGAAAATATTCAATCAACCCGTTACATAAAACACCATCAAAGTCAAGAGCTAAAAGAGTAGGAATTTTTGTTGGCATAGTCATTTCAGTTATCAATTATCAGTTATCAGTACTTCCTATAATAGGGAGAAAATCCTAAATTTCCTTTTTTATCCCCTTTATTTGGGAGGCTATTGACCTTATTTCTTGGTCAGCAAATTTAATAAGTAAATGGGATTATTATTTAGACTAACAGAGTCAAAGTCTATAAGGTTGCTAATAATGTTAAATCAAGGAAACTGAATATTAGCAGTTACTAGCTACTCTTCTCAATCCTGAAACATCATAAACTTTGCTATATTTTGATTTTCTATTTCTAAATATTATTTAATTATCAGAGAGTTCATTAAAAAAAATATACAATTACCATGCATTTAGGGAGGAGGAAGTAGGGAAATAAGGCAGTAAAACTTTCCAAGTCTAGTTCAAAAATTGGATAATTTATTTTTTGCTATTCCATAATGAATGCTAGGTATTGAGTAGTTATAGTTCTCGATGAACATTATATTTTCCATCTTCGTAGATAGAGGAAACACTTTTGAAGATTAGTATTGCAGCTAGACATTAGCTAATAGCCATGGAATATTGCCCAATTTCTATTATAATGACAAATCTAAGAAGAATTTGCCTAGATATCCTATATCTTTTTGATCGATAGCCTCTTATAGATGTTGCATTTCTTAACAAAACATAGTTTTTCTGCTGTAAGTATGGTTAGAATAACTACAGGTTTATTAAAATTTAAGAATTCTAAATTATCAGAAGGCCAAAAAGTCAAATGTAGTGGTTCTGATTATGTATAGATAAACCAAATTTAATGATGGAGATGTAAAATTATGAGCACTAATGGAACTATGACAGAAACTAATAAGACTACTGATACTAGCAGTAAACCTAACACTCAAAGTAGTCAGCCAACAAAATTGGAGCAAGGATCTCAACAACGCACCACTTTACAAGTAGAGACTAAACCAGTACAAGAGAAACAAGCACAAGATACTCAAGACTCTGGAAAATTAGCCTTACCTGGAAATCGTCCTATTGGTACAACTCATCTTAAGTATACTCGCACAATTTCCAATCGTCCGATAATTTCAACTGGTCTTCAAATTGACCATACAATGTCTGCTTCTGGAATTCGTCCAGTAGTAGTTAGTGGATTAGAAGTTCATGGTACGATTACAGCCTCTGGAGTTCGTCCAATTGGTACTAATCATCTCAAAGTTGAGCAGACTTTGATGAATCGTCCTGTTGCTTCTAATCAGATTGATAATGAAGGGTTGATGGGTTTTTTAGATTAGAATTTAACCATTAATATAATTTAGAAGGCGTGTCTAAAGATTATTAATTTGCTGTGTTTGTCAAGATTTCAAATATTTTGGCAAACTATAATTAAGTAATAAGTAATCAAAGAAAATTAATTGTATATTTTCTGTTTTTTATTCCCAGTATAGTATATTATGCTCTATCCTAACAAATGTTAGATTAATTTTGCACAGGTACTAATTTTATTTCAATTAAATTTATACCAGTATTAAATGATTTGTAAAAAATTGAGAACATAGATAAAAAAAAGTTAAAGTTTTATCTACTTTTGCCAAAATTATAAGATGCTTTCTACCGGATTCAAATCAAACCACTCCATATTAGCATCAGTAATTTGTTTGACATAAACTAATAGGCATTTAAAATGCGTATTAGCAAGTTAGAAGTCAGAAGTAATAAAAATTTTCCTTTGAATGAGGCACAGAATAATAAGTCGTTTAAATGCACAACAGCTTAAAATTGAGAATTATGAGTAATTATTCTACTAAATTTCATCCATATAGCTTCAAACTTTTCTACCTCATAGCAATATTCAGTATGATGATTGTAATTAGTGGTTGTAATTCTTCATCTCAATCAACAAATAATCCAGAAAACCCAGAATTAGAAAAACAAGTTTTACAGATTATTCGCAATAATCCAGAAGTGATAATTGAATCAGTACAAGCTTATCAACAGCAACAACAGCAACAACAGCAGGCTAGTAGACAGGAAATATTACAAGAGTTTAAAAATAATCCTCAAGAAGAAATTGGTAACTCTCCTACTTTTGGTTCTACTGCTCAAAAAATTGTATTATTTGAGTTTTCTGATTTTCAATGTCCTTTTTGTGCCAAAGCACAGGAAAATCTCAAAGAGTTTATGGATAAGCATCAAGATAGAGTAACTTTAGTATTTAAGCATTTACCTTTAACCAGAATTCATCCCCAAGCAATACCAGCAGCAAAAGCATCTTGGGCAGCTCAACAACAAGGAAAATTTTGGGAATATCACGATGCTTTATTTGAACAACAAGACAAATTAGGAGAAGAATTATATTTAGAGATTGCTAATAATTTGGGTTTAGATTTAGATAAATTTAATAGCGATCGTAAATCTGAAGCAGCAACTACTTCAATTGAAACTGATATTAAATTAGCTCAAAAAATTGGTGTTTCTGGTACACCATTTTTTGTGATGAATGGAGAAACTTTTTCTGGTGCAGTCAAACTGTCTCAGATGGAGGAGACTTTAGCTAAAGTTAGTCAATAAATTTAAGTCTAGAAAAAATTAAAAATGGATGGCTTGAATAAAAAGAAAGAAGGGAAAATTGAATTGGGATAGCCAACGGAAAGACGCTCCACTTCTTATCATCCCAAGCAATTGTAGATACCGTATAGACTATTTGTTATTAAACCCATAATTGAAAAGATAATCCATCTATAAAATACCTCTTCAATCTTGCCTATAAACTCAGTTTTATAACATTATTTTGTCAAGGTATTGTACAAGCAATTTATTATCTTTGCGAATATTAAACTTTTTGGCGTTGGTAAATGGGTCATGTTTATCTTTCAAATGTCTATGAAAAAAATATCGTTATAAGATTCATAAATACTGAAGAGCATTACCTAATTACCAATCCCAATTTTTTAGTAGGAGAACTAAGAACTGAGTCAGAAGGTAGACATAAGCAATAGGGAAAAAGGTTCAATACTCCCCTATTTTCTATCTCAACCCTATTTTTTTATATATCCTAATGTGTTATATGATTAGTGCTTGTACTTCACTAACTTAATCAACTGAGTATGGAAATAAACCCAGAATTAGAACAACAAGTTTTACAGATTATTCGTAACAACCCAGAAGTAATAGTTGAATTAATACAAACTTATCAACAACAACAACAGCAACAACAGCAAGCTAGGCAACAGGAAATATTACAACAATTTAAAAATAATCCTCAAGCAAAAATTGGTGACTCTCCAACTACTGGTTCCACTGCTCAAAAAATCGTCCTATTTAAGTTTTCTGATTTTCAATGCCCTTTTTCTGCCAAAGTACAGGACAATCTCGAAGAGTTTATGGATAAGCATCAAGATAGAGTAACTTTAGTATTTAAGCATTTACCTTTAGCAAACATTCATCCTCAAGCAATACCAGCAGCAAAAGCAGCTTGGGCAGCTCAAAAACAAGGAAAATTTTGGGAATATCACGATGGTTTATTTGCACAACAAAACAAACTAGGAGAAGAATTATATCTAGATATTGCTTATAGTTTGAATTTAGATATAGAACAGTTTAATCGCGATTATAATTCTCAAGCAGCAATTAATTCAATTCAAGAAGATATTCAACTGGCTGAAAAAATTGGTGCTTATGAGACACCTTTCTTTGTGATGAATGGAGAAACTTTTTCTGGCACAGTAGAATTGTCTGATATGGAGAAGACTTTATATTAGCTAAAGTTAGTAAGTAGATATTTTGCCTGGTTTTGCAAGATGCAAAAGGCGTGAAAAAAGATTTAATTTTTACTTTTGCTAAAGGTTTAATCTTAAATCTGGTAGTATTGGTATAAATAAAGTATAGAAATCAGGTTTATATTAAATCCCCTACCATACTGATATCTTTCTCCCACAAACCCGGTTTCCTATAACACTCCAAAGCAAGTAGGTTTGATATAAATCAATCTCAAGCTCAAAAAAATTAAAAATGGATTGTATAACCCATTTTTAATTTTAATAATTTTTTATTAAACTATATTTCTTGTTATTAAACAGTAGCTAACTCAGGTTCAGGAACAGGACGCTTACTGTTACGAATACCATCAATTGCATCTGCATAATCATCAGCTTTAAATACAGCAGAACCTGCAACAATAGCATTAGCACCAGCTTCTAACACCTGCCAAGTATTATTAGTCTTAAGGCCACCATCAACTTCAATCCAAGGATTGAGTCCCCGCTCATCGCACATTTGACGGAGCTGACGAATTTTGGGTAATACTCCAGGAATAAAACTCTGGCCTCCAAAACCAGGGTTAACACTCATAATCAAAACCAAGTCACACAAATCTAGAACATATTCAATTAATTCTAGAGGTGTAGAAGGATTAAGAACGACACCCGCTTGCTTACCTAACTCCTTAATTTGGCCTAGAGTTCGGTGTAAATGAGGTGAAGCATTATGTTCTGCGTGAACAGATATAATATCTGCACCTGCCTTAGCAAAATCTTCAACATACTTCTCTGGTTCCACAATCATTAAGTGGACATCAAGAGGTTTTTGAGTCACAGGGCGTAGTGCTTTGACAATTAATGGACCAATAGTAATGTTAGGCACAAAACGGCCATCCATTACATCAACATGAATCCAATCAGCACCAGCTTTATCTACAGCTCGGACTTCATCTCCAAGACGGCTAAAATCTGCTGATAATATAGATGGGGCAATAACAATAGATTTCTTATTTCCGTTTGTCATAAGAGTAAACGCTTTCCTACTTATTATGAGTTACTGTAAATTTTAACACTAATTTAATTATTTATTATCAGAATCTGTAGATGGAGAAGTCCTAGTTTAGTTTTTAGGTTTGATTCAGGAGAAATTTTATCCAACCATTGTTAGGATCCAAAAGACTATGCTGGTAATTTAAAGTTTGACTAAAATTCTCAACAACTATTTAGGATGTATGTATTTTTTATATAAAAATGAAAATCTAATGACTTGGAGAAAAATTATTTTATTACTAATAGAAAGATAGATAATATAGCAGTAATATTTGAGTTGATTATCCATTAATTAAAATTTCCAAGATAAATGTATATTAGCTTAAGCATAATCTTACAAATTTTAATTATGTAAATACTGCCAAAAAATTCACTTTGACCGATAACCCAAATAGCTAAAGATGAAAAATACTGAGCAACTTGAAAACTCTCACATCAACCGTCAAGAACTATTTTTGTTAGTAACTCCAATATTAGGATTGTTTCCTGCAATGTGGATTTTGTTTCGTCAAAAGGCTAGTCCACAACATATAGCAGTAAGCCGATTAATTGTGACTTTAACTTTGATTTGGTTATTAGGAAATATTTTGTTGCAATTAGGAGCCGAAATAGGGGAATCTGGGACTATCACCTTGTTATTAATAAATAGCCTACTAACTACTAGCTACTTCATAGTTACTTTCGGACTAATGGTTCGGATTTGGAAAAGACAACCTTTATGGCTACCAGGAATTAGCCAGATAGCAGAAAAAGTAGTAGGTAAACATTTATGATTGTTTAAGATCCTATTAAACTGTTGAAAATTGAAATTTTCAGCAAAATTTCTCTGACAAAAAACTCTATTTTAATACTTATTGTGTGAGGAAACCAGTGCCCGCTAATAAATTTTTAAATTCAACTGCTAGTAAAAATTCAACAACAGAAAAACACCAGAAACAACCTTCCCAATTTACTCCCAAACGTTGGTTTGGCTTAGGTTTAGGTTTAGCTGGAGTGGCAATGATATCTGCTACGGCAGGCGCTCTATTAGCAGTATCTCTTTCTAGCACCCCACTAATGCAGCAAAGACTATCTCCAGAAGAAGCAGCAGTATTTTCTCAACAAGATTTGGCCAAAAGCAGTATGAGATTGCCACAGTTAACTCGGCCTGTCAATATATTGTTACTGGGAATTAAGGTATTAACATCAGACTTAGAAGAATATCCCCATGATGAAGACCTAGGATATCATGCTTTGGTTAATTCTTTTAAAGGATTATCTGATACGATGCTTCTAGTAAGGTTTGACCCTAAAAATCAGAAGTTAACCTTACTTTCTATTCCCAGAGATACTCGAACTTATGTAGAAGATCGAGGCTTAACTAAGATTAATGCTGCTAACTATTATGGTGGACCAGCCAAAAGTGCAAAAGCTGTTAGTGAGCTTTTGGGTGGAGTAGGTATTGACCGCTACATTCGGGTCAATGTACAAGGTGTAGAAAAATTGATCGACGCTCTTGGGGGTGTCAAAATTCATATACCTAAAGACATGAAATATCAGGATGATAGTCAACACCTGTATATTAATCTTAAAGCGGGTGAACAACATCTCAGTGGCGACCAAGCTCTACAATTTCTGAGATTTCGCTATGATAATTTAGGGGACATTGGGCGAGTCCAACGTCAGCAACTTCTAATGCGAGCTTTTATGGAACAGTCGGTTAATGTCAAAACTCTATCCAGACTGCCAAAAATTCTTTCAGTAATTCAGTCTCATATTGATACAAATTTGAGTGTAGAGGAATTAGTAGCCTTAATGAATTTTGCTGCTAAGATTAACAGACCTAATGTACAGATGTTGATGGTGCCTGGTGAGTTTAGCGATCCTGAAAAATATAAGGCTAGTTACTGGTTGCCCGATCTGACAACTCTAGATAATATGATTGCTAAACACTTTGACTTTGGTTATGATCGTTGGGAAGTAGAAAATTTAAACTCTAACTATATTAGAGTAGCAATTCAAGATAGCACTGATAATTGGGAAACTGTCGATGAATTAGTTAGGTCTCTCAATGATTCTGGTTATTGGAATGTTAAAGTTGCTAAACCCTGGAGTAAACCTTTAGAGGTAACTCGAATTATTGCTCAGAAAGGAGATATTCAAGCAGCACAGGCAGTTCAAAAGTCTTTAGGTTTTGGAGAAGTTTTTGTGGAAAGTACGGGATATTTAAGGTCAGATGTAACTATTCAGTTAGGACAAGATTGGTTGCTAATTAAAGATGAATCTCGAAATTTACAAAATCAAAATTGGTAACAATTACTATTGTTTACTATTGTTATTTGACTGTTGCAAATTTTGCAGTTAGGGCATTAAAGTTTGAATATACTCAAATTTATTAGGACATTCCACTGGAATGTCTCTAACCTCAGAAAAAGCTGTATCAAAATATTTTGAATATTAGCAGAAAATTGAGTTTTTTATTGAAAAAGATTTTAGTTATTTGGTAAGTAAGTTTTACTGAGAGAAAGTAAAAGTAGTAAACAACCAACCTGAAATAACCAAGGAATCACATTAAAAAACCAAATTAATCCAATGATTCCGATACAGGGTGCTAGTAGTTTAGGAATGCCATCAAAGGTTTTGACATCCGTATTGAAACTGACAAAAATAGCCAGACAAGAAATACTTAAGGGAATTATATAGTTTAGGTACATGGTATTTCTGAATTTTTGACATAGATAAATAGTACAATTGTACAACTAATGAATATCTGGACAAACTAAGTGTTAGCTTAGGAATTTATAAGTTTGAGATTAATTTTCGGCGACTTTAATGACACAAATAAGTTTTTTTTTCTGAAAAGGAAATCGAAGTATTGATTAGAAAAGGGATAAAAAATCTTTACTCAGATTTATAATAATTCTCAACTAGAAAAAGTCGGTCGGGACTGACGCAAGCAAAGTAAGAAACTAGGTTTGTTTAGATATGTCTATTGTTATAAGGTGTTCTAAGGAACCATTTTTTCTAGAAATCAGACTTCTTTGTCTAAGTTCTATTAACATTATTAATTCTCAATCTGGGAAATAATTTTTGTTTCCAAATATGATATTTGAGTAGATTTTATGCCAAGATTTAGGATGGTGGAAATGCTCAGATCTGATTGATAATTAGACAGTTTAGAGTAAGCAACAAAAATAAACAAAGAATTAATTTATGGCTCTTAATTTCTGCCTTTCCTGTATTCTCCACACTCCTTTGATATCAAAGCTAAAAAACCTACCTTTGTAAGCTCCCCCCCTCTTCCCCCTCTCCCGATCATAGATCCCAAATTGGTTCTATAGGTTTGCCCACGCATCCCCGTGACAAAAACAACTTCTGACTTTTGACTTCTGATTTCTGACTTCGTTAACACGCCTGGTATTACCTGTCCCCTAAAACCTAGCAGTTTGTATCTGACTCAGAACCGAAAATTGCTATATCAAATTTATTCATCAGTAAACCAATTAATTCCAGAAATAATTCTGGTATCTTAAAGTATTCAAAGAAACCAAAATACTTAATCTAAGTTATTTAAAGTACATTACTTAAACTTGTTAATCATGTTAGGTAAATTTTTCCGCAAACCAGAACCAGAACAAAGCGATCGCGTTCCTCCTGGTCAACACTTGGCTAAAGGTTTCCCCGTACTAACCTATGGTGAGACTCCTAATATTAGTACTGATCAATGGGAATTAAAAGTATGGGGTTTAGTTAAACCAATTACCTTTAATTGGTCAGACTTAATGGCCATGCCACAAAATCACTTCACAGCAGATTTTCATTGTGTTACTCGTTGGTCAAAACTTGATGTTCAGTGGACAGGGGTCAAAGTCACAGATTTTATGAGTCATCTAGAAGTCGATCCGAAAGCTGTCCATATTATGGAACATTGTTATGGGGGTTACACCACTAATATTTCTGTAGCTGACTTCCTTAGAGAAGAAAATTTCTTTGCTCACACTCTATCTGGTGAACCATTACCTGCCGATCATGGTGGTCCCATGCGATTAGTAGTTCCTCATCTCTATGCTTGGAAAAGTGCAAAATGGATTAATGGGCTAGAATTTCTAGACAATGAAGAATTAGGTTTCTGGGAACTTAATGGTTATCACAAACGTGGTGAACCTTGGGCAGAAGAACGTTATGGATCTATTTAAGGAGATGGAGAGATGGTTAGAGAGGATTTTGAAAAAAAACATCTATTAATAACTGAATTTGGTATCATTCCATTAATTAGTAACATCACCTTAGTAATTACTTGGATAAGTTAAAGGTGATTAACTGTGAACCTATCCCACTAATAATATTTTGCTGAAAAGCCCAAATATTCTTAAAGATAAAAACAAAAAATCCAGCTTTTCAGGAAAATTTTACTTAAATAAATAAGTATTTTTAGAATAGTGCGATAGGTTGCTGGAAAAAATATTGGGAGAAAAAATACAAGATAGTTGCATCCACTTACGATTCTCCCTGATACCTTACTAATGCTTTCTTAGAAATTTATAAACCGTAATTTAGATTGGATAGACAATTCATTAAAAATGTTTTGGATGTATCCGGACAAAAAATATAATCAAGCTGCATTCACCTGTTACGATGCTAGCGAGCAAAGCCATTTTTGTAAACCCGGTGAAAATTGGGGAGCTTTTACAGCAGATGAATGTGACTGGATTATTTCACTTTCACAAAATTTAGCAACAGGTCAAAACTATATAGTTAAAGCTACTAACCCCAGCTATCGTCAAGTTAGTGCTTGGAAAATATCTCAAAATCAAGAAACAAATTGGGTTTGGCAACGATTAATTAATAATGTTATATATGCAAATAACTCTTGGTGGAATTATGATATTGTAGGAATTTTAGAATCTATACAACTAATTTGTTATGACAGCACAAATAGTTCTCATAAGATTCAAGATAATTGCGATTTACATATAGATAATGAATATCCTTTCTCTTTTCGGAAAATTTCTTTTTCTGTGGAATTATCTGAGCCTAATAGTTATGAGGGTGCAGAACTAAGTTTATATGTACAAGAAAATCCCAAAATATTACCTAGAAGTAGAGGAACAATGATTATGTATCCTTCATTTATTTTGCATGAAGTTACACCAATTATTAAAGGAAAAAGATGGGCACTTATTGGTTGGGTAACAGGTCCTCAGTTCAGATAATTTTCCAAATTTAAGTAGGAAATAGAGAAAAGGTGTATAAGAATTGACATCCTCCCCGGCTGCGCCAGCGTAGGATTACTACTGAGCCGAAGTTCTTTGGTAGGTGACGCTTTGTGTAAATTTTATAGAGCATTAAAATTAAGATAATATGGTTTGGATTTCTCCTCAACAAAAATATCGTCAAATTAAATACGCTTGCTACGACGCTAGTCAAAAAGAGCATTTTTGTAAACCCGATGAAAATTGGGGAGCTTTTACAGCAAAAGAATGTGAAAAGGTGATTTCTTTATCAAAACAAATAAAGCCATCAAAGCCAACTGTAGATGGAAAAATAAAGCCTGAATTTCGTCAAGTAAGTGCGTGGGGTGTGAGTTATTCAGAGTCAACAAGATGGCTTTGGGAAAAGTTAGTAAATAGTGTTAAATATGCTAATAGTAAGTGGTGGAATTATGATATTTACGGTATTGTAGATCGTCTAAACCTTTTATGTTATGAAGCTAGTAACAATCAGACAAGTATTCAGGATCACTACAATAAACATATAGACAATGGAGAAATTCATTATTATCGTAAAATTTCTATTTCCGTTCAACTTTCTGATCCCCAAGATTATGAAGGTTCAGAACTGAAGTTGTACACTCAAAGAGAAGCTGAAAAATTACCAAAAGCTAGAGGAACAATGGTTTTATTTCCTTCTTTTATTCTCCATGAAGTTACACCAATTATTAAAGGCAAAAGATGGGCACTTATTTGTTGGGTTTGTGGTCCTCAATTTCGATAATTTGAGAAACTATAAATGTAAATTGTAAAATAAGTCTAAAAAAATCTTGGTACATAATATTTGAAGCACAATAAACTCCATTAATAACTTTTATATCGATATAGTTATTACTTGAGTTTGTTTTCACAAACAAGAACCTATCGACCCTCAAGAGCTTGAGAAAGTCTGTTAAAATACTGTATGACAGTAAAAATATTCCTTCTCCCAACTTCTTCTTAGCTTTATACCAGTAATGACTGAAAATAATAAACCTCAAAACTATCCAGCATCTCTAGAAATTATCCCTGGGTTTTCACCTTGGTTAACTCCCTTGACTTACTTTCTTGTATGTAAGGTTCTGTTACCTTTTTATTTCAACATAAAAGTCAGGGGTAAAGAAAAACTGCCTACTAACAAAGAAGCAATTATCCTTGCACCAACTCATCGTTCTCGGTGGGATCCTCTAATTATGGCTTATATGGTAGATTTAGTTAGTAACCGTTACCTGCGATATATGGTTTCCCAAGAACAAACAGAAGGTTTTCAAGGTTGGTTTATTCGTCGCTTGGGTGGTTTTCCCGTCGATCGCGATAATCCAGGAATATCTAGTATTCGTCATAGTGTTAAACTTCTGAAAGAGGGGGAAATTTTGGTACTATTTCCCGAAGGAAAAATATATCCTGAAGATAATGAAATTCATTTTATTCAACCAGGAGTTTCGCGTATAGCACTACAGGTAATATCTAGTGGTGCTGAACCGAATCTTAAAATTCTTCCTATTAGTATTTTATACGATCATCCTGCACCCCCACCCTGGCGGTGTGATGTACAGGTTAATATCGGCGATCCTTTAGAAGTTAAAGATTATCTTGGTAATTCTACAAAGCAAGCTGCTCAGGAACTTACCACAAATATGGAACTTTCTCTGAAGCAATTACATAAAAAGTAGAGAAAGAAGGAGTCAGGATACAGGAGTCAGGAGTCAGAATGAAGAGAGAATCTAAGAAGGAGAGGACTTAGGGATAACTGTCATATTTAGTAGGGGCGATTTCCTAACGGAATGCTCCGCAAACGCGAATCGCCCCTACAGGGTTTTGGTTATGAAGATGTGGTTCATCAATCTGAAAAGCGCTGTAAATAACTTCGCCTATTCTGACTTCTGACTCCTGATTCATTTAGAAGAAGTCAGTAATTGACTTAATTCTTATGCTGCTGCAATTGAACAACGCAGACAATATCCTGAATTCTGAACTCCTATTCTAGCATTGCTGAACCAAGGGATGAATCTTTCACTCCCCACACTCCCCACACTCCCCACACTAATTCATCCCACAAATATGCAACACCCCTATTATCTTCTCTCCTGACTCCTGACTCCTTCTTCATCTTTTAATCTGACAATGCAAATATTTTGTGCTTGAATAGCTGTAATTGCCACAGTATTAATAATATCCTCAACTTTGCAACCGCGACTGAGATCGTTTACTGGCTTCTTTAAACCTTGCAATATAGGTCCGATGGCGATCGCTCCTGTCTCTCTTTGTACTGCCTTGTAAGTATTATTCCCCGTATTCAGATCGGGAAAAACAAACACTGTTGCTTGTCCGGCAACTTTAGAATCAGGCATTTTCTGAGCTGCCACGGCAGGATCAACTGCTGCATCGTATTGTATCGGACCTTCTAATTGTAAATCTGGTTGACGTTGTTGGGCGATCGCTGTTGCTTGGCGAACTTTTTCCACTTCTTCCCCTTTACCAGAAGAACCTGAAGAATAAGATAACAGAGCAACTTTTGGTTCAATGCCAAATATAGAAGCAGTTTCTGCCGAAGCTAGAGCTATTTCAGCTAATTGTTCAGGGTTAGGATCGGGATTAACCGCACAGTCTCCATAAACTAAAATGTGACTTTCCAGACACATAAAAAAGACGGAGGAAACCAGAGAAAAACCGGGTTTAGTTTTAATTATTTGTAATGCTGGTCTAATCGTATGTTGAGTTGTATGCACTGCACCAGAAACCATGCCATCTGCATCCCCACATTCAACCATCATTGTGCCAAAGTAAGATACATCTATCATGTAATCTTTTGCTGCATCTAAGGTCATTCCTTTATGTTTTCTGAGTTCATAGAAAGTTTCCACATATTCAGAAAATTTCGGGTGTTGTTTCGGTGTAATGATGTTGAGGGTGTTAACATCTAAGTTAATTCCATGTTTTCTGATAGAACCTTCAATATCTTTGGGAGTACCTAAGAGAGTTAAATCAACCATTCCTTGACTGAGGAGAAAAGACACTGCTTGTAGGATACGAGGTTCTCCTCCTTCTGGTAAAACAATGTGCTTTTTGAGAGATTTTGCTTGTTGATGCAAATTATAAATAAACATTTTGGGAGTAATGCCATGAGACTTAATCTCACCCAACCTTTTTTCTAGCTTACTTCCATCAACATACTCGGCAAACAATTCTAGACTCAAACGAATTTTTTCGATATCTCCTGCAACAATGGAACCCTTTATCTCTTTTGCTTGAGTAGCAGTAGTATAAGTATCAGTTTCTACTGAGAGAATAGGTAGGGGATGAGCTAAACCATCAATGAGTTTCATAATTGATGGTTCAGGAGGAAAACCACCCGATAGTAAAATTCCTGCTAGAGATGGATAATTAGCTGAATGCTCTGCTTGTAACATCGCCAATATTATGTCGCCACGATCGCCAGGAGTAATAATTAATTGACCGTCCTCCAACCAATTTAAGGCGTTAGAAACTTGCATTGCTGTTATTAAATAGTCAGAGACGAGATTATCTAGTTTCTTTTTTCCATCAATAACGGATGCTTGAAGTTGTGCTGCTACTTCCCTAACTCTTGGATTTTCCAGTTTCGGGGTGTAAGGAATTACAGACAATAAATAGTTAAATTTGTCATATTCAGATTCTAATACTTGCTTAAGTTCATTAACTTGTTCAGAGACAACTTTATTAACTACAATTCCCATAATTTGACAATTTTTCTCTTGATAAGCATCTAGAGCAATTTGAATTGTACTGGTTATTTCTTCGATGTTTTTTTGGTAACCATTAGTCAACAGAATAATAGGACAACCTAAATTATGTACAATTTCCAGGTTTAGATCGAATTCCAGAGCCAAACTTTGCCCTAAATAATCAGAACATTCGCACAGAATAAAATCACAATTTGCTTCTAAGGCTTTGTATTTAGTAATTATTTTTTCTAAAACCTTCTCATGTTTATGTTGATTAATCAGTTGAATTACTTCGCTTTCTAATAAACCATAAGAATCCTCATAGTTTTGTTTCAGATGAAATTGAGAAATAATCAGGTCAATATCTTTGTCTTTTTTATCTGTATTTCTTCCTCTAATTAAAGGTCTAAAGAAGCCAACTTTAGTAGTTTTCAACAAGGCTTGTTCTATAATTCCTAATGCGAGTAAAGCTTTACCACTATCTGCTTCAAGTGTGCTGATATACAGAGATATTGTCATAACATTAATTTCTCCTATTGATGTGTTGAAGGCTTATATCAATCTGATAAATGTTTGCTAAAAATAGCTAGGATAATTTTTATGAGTCAGGAGTCATGAGTAGCATATGAATTGCTGTAATACGTTTTTTAAGGGGTAAATCATCTTTTTTGTCAAAAGGATATCTCCTGTAAAATATTTTTATCGTCCTTACTATTCGTAACATTCTTTTTTCAAAATGGCATTAATTACAAATGGATAATTGATAATTAATTTATCCGCTTTCAAGCAACTCCAGTTAAGGAGAAAAAAGTTCTAGGATATTTCCTTATATTCAATTCCATTACAGTTTGAACCAAAGATCATTATCAATTAATGAACTTTAAATATTTATTAATCTATTTTTTTAGGAGAATGGTGCATCTATAAATCCCCATTACTAAATTTTTTTTCTTGGATACATTCGATGTTGATACCTAGAATTTCCTCACACATTAGACATTTTAGTTTAAAAATATAACCATAATATGGTTTGTTTAACGATAAGTTATGACTCCTTGATTGATATGATGAGCAAACGAGATTTTCTTTAAAATATCAGCCTTAATCTTTGGCATCCCTTTTCTAATATATAAAATAATGACTCAATATTAAAGGGGCTGAAGTTGGAAGAGAAAAATAGGAATCACAAGGAAGAAAACAAGAGGAAAAATAATAGATACTCTTGTGAATTTTAGGATTGTAGGAGCGATTTATGAATTTTTCCCTAATTGAATACTATAAATTTCTATTTTCATTTTTCTAGCATTATTTTTGATAATTGGTATAATGAAAAATTGTCAAATTAGGAATCTAGTTGGTATACATCATTTTTGATCAAAAAATAATACATAGTAGGTGCAAAACTTAAGCAAAATTTAACTATTTTCTATAGCAATTTTATAGTAGAAGTGAGGTATAGTTAGTCGTGTTAAATACGATACTAATTTTGTCCTGCGATCTTTGACTACTAAGTACAAACAAATGTCAAAAATATCTGTATTCAATTTAAAAATAGGCATTTGCTAACTTCTTAGGTTAAAGAGGCAGAATTTTGTATAAGGAATTTGAACATAATGGTCTCAACTCCAGAAAAAACAGCTTTAATTAGTGCCTTTGGTCCAGCACGTTCGACAGTTCAAGGCGCACCTCTAAGTGCTGATGAACTCTACAAGATGCAGGCTTTTTGGCGTGCATCTTGTTATTTAATGGTAGGGATGATTTATCTCAAAAAGAATCCTTTGCTACGGGAACCTCTACAACCAGACCAAATTAAAAGTCGAATTTTAGGGCACTGGGGTTCTAGTTCAGGTCAAGCCTTTATCTGGATACACCTTAACCGAATTATCAAAAAATATGACCTGAACATGATTTATATGTCCGGTCCTGGACATGGTGCGCCAGGAGTATTAGCTCCAACTTATTTGGAGGATACTTATTCAGAGGTCTATCCTGACAAGGGTCAAAATATACAAGGTCTAGAAAAATTCTTCAAAGAGTTCTCTTTCCCTGGCGGTATTGGTAGTCACTGTACACCTGAAACTCCTGGTTCTATCCATGAGGGAGGCGAACTTGGTTATGTAATTTCTCACGCCACAGGTTCAATTCTAGATAATCCAGATTTAATTTGTGTGCCAGTTGTTGGAGATGGTGAGTCAGAAACAGGACCTCTGGCTACATCTTGGCATTCTAATAAATTTATCAATCCAATTACAGATGGTACGATCCTACCAATTCTGCACCTGAATGGTTATAAGATTAACAACCCAACAATTTTATCTAGAATCAGCCATGAGGATCTGAAAAACCTATTTTTGGGTTATGGTTATCAACCCTATTTTGTGGAAGGGTCTGATCCAGATACTATGCACCAAGCAATGGCTGCAACATTAGACCATTGTGTTCAAGAAATTAAAGCCATCCAACAAGAAGCAAGGAGTTCTGGTAATGCAGAATTACCAAGGTGGCCGATGATTGTATTCCGTACTCCGAAAGGATGGTCATGTCCCCCAGAAATTGATGGACACAAAATAGAAGGTTTCTGGCGGGCGCACCAAGTACCCATGACTGATGTTGCCAAAAATCCAGAACACATGAAAATTCTGGAACAGTGGATGCGTAGCTATAAACCAGAAGAACTTTTTGATGAAAATGGTAAATTCAAACCAGAGTTGCGAGAAATAGCTCCTTATGGTGCCCGTCGGATGAGTGCTAACCCTCATGCTAATGGTGGTCTTCTCTGTAAACAATTGAATATGCCTAACTTCCAGGATTATGCAATACCAGTAGATAAACCTGGAACAATAGAGAAAGAAAATACTCGTCCTTTGGGTGTATTTCTCCGGGATGTCATGGCGAAGAACATGACTAATTTCCGTGTATTCGGACCTGATGAAAATACTTCTAATAAACTGAATGCTATTTATGAAGTCAGTAAGAAGACTTGGATGGCAGAGTTTCTACCAGAAGACATGGATGGTGGGGAGCTTGCACGAGATGGTCGTGTAATGGAAATTTTGAGTGAACATACGATTGAAGGTTGGATAGAAGGATATCTTTTGACTGGAAGACACGCCTTTTTCTCTACTTATGAGTCATTTGTTCACGTTATTGATTCAATGGTTGGCCAACACGCGAAGTGGATTGAAAAGTGTAATGAGTTGAGTTGGCGTGAAAAGATTCCTTCTTTGAATTTATTGATTACTTCTACTGTTTGGCGACAAGATCACAACGGTTTTACTCACCAAGACCCTGGTTTCCTTGATGTGATTTCTAACAAGACTCCAGATGTTACTCGCATTTATCTACCACCTGATGTTAACTGTTTATTATCAGTTGCTGACCACTGTTTACGGAGCAAAAACTATATTAATGTGATTGTCTCTGACAAACAGATGCACTTACAGTACATGGATATGGATTCTGCGATTAAGCATTGTACCAAGGGTATTGGTATTTGGGATTGGGCAAGTAACGATCAAGGAATGGAACCTGACGTTGTATTGGCAACTGCTGGAGATATTCCGACTAAAGAAGCTTTAGCTGCTAGTGTGATGTTACGGGAAGCTTTTCCTGACTTGAAGATTCGCTTTATTAATGTGGTCGATCTGTTTAAATTACAACCAGAAACAGAACATCCTCATGGATTGAGCGATCGCGACTTTGATACTTTATTTACTCTTGATAAACCAATTATCTTTAACTTCCACGGTTATCCTTGGTTGATTCACCGTTATACTTACCGTCGGACAAATCACAAAAATCTCCATGTCCGGGGTTATAAGGAAAAGGGTAATATCAATACACCTTTGGAATTAGCTATTCGGAACAATATCGATCGCTTTAGTATTGCAATGGATGTAATTGATCGAGTTGAACAGCTAAAAGTTGCTGGCGCTCACGCGAAGGAACATTTCCGCAATGAGCAAATTTCTTGTCAAAATTATGCTTATGAGCATGGTATTGACCGACCTGATGTCGCTAGTTGGAAATGGCCTTACTAGGTGAAGTCAGAAGTCAGAAGTGACAAGTTAGGAGTTAGGAATTAAATTTTTGCTGTGACTGAAGGTGAGGGTTTTATAATTTCCTAACTGCTATACAACTGTCAAACCTAGAATGTTGCAGTAGTAGGTTGGGTTAAGCGTCAGCGCAACCCAACAACTATTTAACTTAAGCTGATAGCTAAGTGTTGATAGTTATATTTATTGGCTTTCGGTTCCTCAACCCAACCTAGGTCTAAATAGTTTTGACTTAAAAAGTATTTTGCTCTCGTAGGTTAGCGATACTCTCATATATAATCTGGCGAACAATCGTGATTGCGACGATAGGAAGCAATCTGAGGGCTGGTGCGAGATTGCTTCCTTCCACTCCGTTTCAGTCGCAATGACTTACAATAATTCACGATCCAGATTTGAAAATTATTACTTTAAAAAGGATATTTTAAATGAAAGTTGCTGTTTTTAGTACCGAAAAATACGATCGCGAATTTCTAGAGGCAGCTAATACTGCTACCAATGCTAACCATGAGTTTATTTTCCATGAAGCTCGACTAGAGGCAAAAACTGCTACTTTGGCAGCAGAATGTTCAGCAGTTTGTGTATTTGTCAATGATGATTTAGGTGCTGAAACTCTGAAAATTTTAGCCGAGCAAGGTACTCGTTTGGTAGCTTTGCGCTCTACAGGATTTAATAATGTTGACCTAGAAACTGCTGCTGAAATTGGCATTAAAGTTGTGCGAGTTAGCGTTTATTCTCCCTATTCAGTAGCAGAATTTGCTATTGGGATGATGATGATGCTCAACCGTAAATTATATAAAGCTTATAATCGAGTGCGTGATGATAATTTCTCTTTAAATGGTTTATTAGGATTTGATTTACACAGTCGAACAGTTGGAATTGTCGGAACGGGTAAAATAGGTGTTATTGTTGGTCAAATATTACATGGTTTTGGTTGTCATTTAGTTGGATACGATCCTTATCCTAATCCTAAGTTTGCAGAAATTGGTGATGCTCGTTATGTAGATTTACCTGAATTATTAGCAAGCTCTGATATTATTTCTTTGCATTGTCCTCTAACACCAGAAAATCATCATTTAATTAATGCTAAAACCATCGCTCAAATGAAACCTGGAGTGATGTTAATTAATACCAGTCGCGGTCAATTAATTGATACAAAATCTGCCATTGAAGGAATAAAATCTGGAATTATTGGTTATTTTGGTATTGATGTTTATGAACAAGAAGAGAACATTTTCTTTAAGGATTTATCTGACACAGTTATTCAAGATGATACTTTTCAATTATTACAATCTTTCCCTAATGTTGTGATTACTTCCCACCAAGCTTTTTTTACTAGGGAAGCAATGAATGATATTGCTACTACAACTATTTCTAATATTACTGATTTTGAGGCAGGAAATTCTCTGAAAAATGAGGTAAAACTTCCTGAGAAAGTTACAGTTAATGCTTGAAATTAAGATAGAATAGCTGGTTAATTTAATAATTAAGCTATGTAGTTGGGCTTTAGCCCTAAAAGAATTATGTTCGGGCTAAAGCCCAACTACAAACAATATTTCTACTTAATGGTGATCGCTCTCCTGAATATTTCCCAGAAAAAAAGTTGAGCACTTTGCTCAACTTAAAATAATTTTGTGGTATTATTATTCATAATGGAAAAAGTGCACACAGATATACTCACGGTTTAATTCTGCAATTATCGCCTCATTGATAACTTTGATATTTGAGAAACATGAATTTTACTAGAGGAAAGTTAATCTGAGAAAACTGATAACTGAACTATTAAAAGCTGATAACTGAGATCAAATGCGGATAATTAGTAGACCCAAGTCCGCAGCGACTGGAACGGAGTGGAAGAAAGCAATCTCGTTGCACCCCTGAGATTGCTTCCTATCGTTGCTGCGGACGAATGTTCAAATTGATAATCTGATGGTGCATTACGCTGAAAGTTAATTAAATTTGGATAGTCGATAAAATATATCGAACGCTCGATATATTTTATTCAGCAGAGGTAGGGTTGGGAAATATTGGTTGATTGACTTTTGAGGAAAGTTTGAATGTGGCGATCGCCAAGCTTTGAAAAATGCTTTATCGGAAATATTAGGGGAATGATGGGAGTATAAATTTTTTGCTGTTCAATTTGGATAGTCGATAATTTATATCGAACGCTCGATATATTTCATTCAACAGAGGTAGGGTTGGGAAATATTGGTTGATTGACTTTTGCTTTTGAGGAAGGTTTTAATGTGGCGATCGCCTACCAAAAAAAATGTCTGAAAAAAATAATATTGGAGAAGGATAAATAAATTATCAGAAGTTGATAACTAAGGGTAGTCTCAATTATGGAAATTTTATGACCAAGAAAAACCGTAAAATTAGCCTCCTCAAACTTTTTTTATTGATGGCTAAGACACTTAGATGTTAAAGTTTACAAGTTTTTACAATAGAAGAATTTGGTATAAAAATATAATACACTCCTATGCCAGTTCTCCCCCCCCTCTCATCCCCAGGAGTTAAAGAGGGGAAGTAACCACGAGCATATGGTCCTCTATTGTGAAAACCTTGTTCCCACCAATTCAACCATTTTCCACCTTTACGCCATCCCACTTGATCGGCGAAAGCTATCCATAATTGTTGGTTTGCTTCCTTAGTATCAGCGAGACTCTGATAAATTTGCTTCTGAACAGAAAAGCCAAACTTACCACTACTATACTCTACCCAAAGTTTGTCAATCGTACCTAAATCCTGACAAGAAAAATTATCTACATCCTCAGCTCTCAGCCATCCTTCCGACTCCCTACCTGCTACTTTTACCATGACTTCATATGTTTCAAAGTCTGCTTCTGTCCATTTTTTCTCTGCCAATAAGTTGCGAAGTTTTGTATAGTGAACTCCTTTAGCTGAAACAAGAGGAATTTCATTCATATTAATAGGCACACCCCAAGAAAATATCAAACGTTGAACGCCAGTCTCCACCCTTTTCTCAGCTTGCTGAAAAGTCTGCCGTTGTTCTTCAGAAAAACTTCCCTGTAGAGAAGCAAAGCTTTTCACAACTTCCCTATCACTCATTCCATGAACTGCCACAACCTCACCTTTCACATCCACAACAGGTGCTCCACTCATTCCACCGACAGTCAAAGCTTGATAAGCAACTCCATAACCCCGCGCCAACTTATCCAAACCGGAAACATCACCAGAAACAAATTGAGATACCAACTTCCCACCCCGAATAGGAAAACCAGAAATGTAGATAGAACTACCTTTTTTCAGACTTTCCGAATTACCTATTTTCAAGGCCGGATAATTACAACTTCCTCTCTCTGCCTGAAAAGTAACTAAAGCTAAATCTATATCACTGGGAAATATTTGCACCCTAGCTACTTGCCAGATTTTTTCATCCCTAGTCTGTAATAATCTTTCCCCTTCTCTTTTCACAACATGAGCTGCCGTTAGTACGCTACACACTCCCTTTTCTCCAGACACGAAAAAACCGGTTCCATGTCCGGGTTGATTTTTATAAAATAGTTTGACAATACTAGGTTCTAGTCGAGAAGCTATTTTTTCTGGCGATAATTTCCCAGAACAATTTATCAGAGTTAATGCCAGGACAGTTAAACCAAGGACACGAGGTAGAGATTTCATCTGTTTCGGAAGTTCAGAAGTTTGAAAGTCTGATTTTTCTTCATTTTACCTACAACTTCAATTATAGGCTTTTCCTCTTCATAGACAAAATTGGAAAAGTAATTGCCCTAAAAAAAGAGCCACTATTTTCCCATAATACTTATCTAATCTGAAAATCAGACAACTTTTTCTAACTGTCAAGGAGCGATCGCTAAATTTTCTGCGTTGAGTCTCAAGGGTAATGGGTTTGGAGACCAAACCCCTACAGTTATTTGGGCTGTCAAAAAGCGATGGCTCCAAATTCTCAATTTTCAATTCTCAATTCTCCCCATCATCCGTACATCCGTGGCAAAATCCGTGTCTAGCTACCGAAAAATTATTCTTCTAATCAAACCAACTTTATTTTTATAAGGAGCATATCTAATGTTTAAATCGAGCCATAACCCCTTATTCAACACACTTTTATAGTGAGAAAAAGTATCAAAACTAGCCTTGCCATGATAACTACCAATCCCACTATTTCCGACACCTCCAAAAGGTAAAGATGGAACTCCAAATTGCATAGCCGTATCATTAATACAAACATTCCCAGAAGAAGTTTCCCTTAAAACCTGTTTTTGCTTCTGTTTATTTCGAGAAAAAAAGTAAAGAGATAAAGGTTTAGGACGAGAATTAACCACAGCGATCACCTCCTCTAAATTTTCATATTCTAAAACTGGCAAAATAGGTCCGAAAATTTCCTCCTGCATAATTCCTGAATCCCAATTAACTCCCTCAATAATTGTAGGAGAAATATAACGTTCTTCTGAATTAGTTTCACCACCAATAACAATTTTTCCATCTTTCAGCAAATCATTTAATCTATTAAATTGTTTTTCATTAATAATCCGACCATAATCAGGACTTTCAAAAGGATAGTCACCATAAAATTCATTAATAGACTGTTTGATTTTCTCCAACAAATCCGATTTAACCGACTTATTTACCAACAAATAATCAGGAGCAACACAAGTTTGACCAGCATTAATAAACTTTCCCCAAGTAATACGTTTTGCCGTATATTCTAACTGAATATCATCATCAACAATACAAGGACTTTTTCCACCTAACTCCAAAGTTACAGGAGTGAGATTTTTAGCAGCAGCTTCCATCACTATTTTACCTACCCTTGTACCTCCAGTAAATAAAATATGATCGAATTTTTCAGCTAATAACTGTTGACTTACTTCCACTCCACCCGTCACAGCAGCAATATAATTAGAATCAAAAGTATTAGCAATTAAATCGGCAACAACCTCAGATGTATTAACAGCTATTTCTGAAGGTTTAATAATCGCACAATTTCCTGCTGCAATAGCACCTAATAAAGGAGATATTACTAATTGAAAAGGATAATTCCAAGCACCAATAATTAAAACTACTCCTAAAGGTTCTGGATAAATTTTAGCTCCAGCAGGAAATTGTTCAATAGGAGTAGAAACTCTTCTAGGTTTTGTCCAATATTTTAGCTTTTTAATCGCATCATTTATTTCCGTAAAAAAACTCAGTTCAAAATAAGCTTCAAACTTCGGCCTATTCAAATCTGCTTTAACAGCAGCAGCTATTTTTTCTTGATAATCCGAAACTGCCTGCTTTAATTTTTTCAGTTGTTCTATTCTAAATGGAATATCTTTAGTTTTTCCCGTAGCAAAAAATTGACGTTGTTTATTTAAAATGTTGGCGATCGATGATTCTTCTAAAAGCATAGTTTTTATTAATGGAAGGAAGAGGGAAGAAGGAAGAAGGAAGAAGTAAAAAGTTAAGAAGGAGGAACTAATACCATTTTCAAAAAAGGCAGTTACATCATACGCATACGGTTCAGATAAGACTCAAAATCATAAGGTATGAAACAATCATATCAGCTCTTCTAATTACAGAACTGCTAAAAAAAACTCCTTAACTGAACTGTATTACTATATAGATTAATCTACTTTCCTATTGAAATTTATATTAATCCATTTTCGTTCTTTTTTAATTCCTTCATACCTCTTCCCTCTTCTCTTCTTCCCTCTTCCTTCTTCCTTCTATCTTATTGCTTCTTCCTTCTTACTCAACTTGACTGATACGACGTAGATTTAAAATATCACTCATATTTTTAATCTGAGTACAACTACGCTCAAATTGTTGGCGATCGCTCACTTCAATACATAGATTAATAATTGCGGGATGACCAGGAGTTGTTTTAACCTGAGCATTTTGAACATTAACATTATTATCCATCAAACGAGATAAAATATCCTTCAGTACACCCACTCGATCTAGAACTTCAATAGAGATACTAACTGGATAAGTTTTAGGTCGTCCCTGATTTTCATTACCACTATTCCAACTAACAGGAACTAACCTTTCTCCAGGTACACTTTCCACATTAGAACAACCTTGACGATGAATAGAAATACCATTCATACGAGTTACAGCTCCAATAATAGGCTCACCTGGAATTGGATTACAACAACCTGCTAAATGATACATTAATCCCTCAACTCCAGCAATTGGATGAGAATTATTAGAAGGCAAAGTTTGAGTAGGTTTGTGTAAATATTTTTCTGAGAAAATATCTGAATTCTGCTCAACTTGTGTTACTTCTCTAGATGCATCTCGCAATCTATTAACTACTAAATTTAAAGTTATTTCACCGTAACCCAAACCTGCCAATAAATCATCTACATTATGATAATTAAATCTTTCAGAAACAAGTCGCATTTGCTCAGATTTGAGTAAAGATTCAAAACCTTTTTTACCCAATTCTTTTTCCAATAATTCTCGACCTCTAGCTAAATTTTCTTCTCTATGAGAGCGTTTAAACCACTGACGAATTCTATTTCTTGCACCACCAGTAACAACAAAATTTAGCCAATCTAAACTAGGATGACCATTTTTCTGAGTCAAAATTTCGACAATATCACCATTTTTTAAAGGAGTATCTAAAGGTACTATTCGTTCATTTACTTTAGCACCTGTACAATGATTTCCTACTTCTGTATGAATGCGATAAGCAAAATCTATTGGTGTCGAGCCATGTTTGAGAGAAATTACATCACCTTTTGGTGTAAATACATAAACATCTTCGGAGAATAAATCACCTTTAATAGTCTCCAAATATTCTTTATCATCTTTGAGGTCACTTTGCCATTCTAATAACTGTCTCAGCCAAGTAAATTTTTCATCTTCAGCAGTAATTTTCGTATTAGTATTAGTATTACTATAACCTGTTTCTTTATACTTCCAATGAGCAGCTATTCCATACTCAGCAATATGGTGCATTTCCACAGTTCTAATTTGCACCTCTACTGGACGACCTGTAGTACCTATTACTCCTGTATGTAATGATTGATAACGATTAGGTTTTGGCAGACCAATATAATCTTTAAATCTTCCAGGAATAGGGCGATAAGAGTCATGAACAATAGCTAAAGTTCGATAACAATCCTCATTTTTTTCTACAATTATTCTCAGTCCAGAAATGTCATATACTTGGTGAAATTCTTTTTGTTTGAAGTACATCTTCCGATAGATGCCATAAAGATGTTTAGGGCGACCACTAATGTCGTAACATTCTATTCCTACCTGGTCTAATTTTCGTCGTAAATTTTCTGTCATTTCTAACAATCTAGCTTCCCTGTCTACCCTTTTATCTGCTACCAATTCCTGTATTTCTCGATAAGCATTTGGTTCAATATATTTAAAAGATAAATCTTCTAATTCCCATTTAATTCGACCAATTCCTAAACGGTTTGCTAGTGGTGCAAATATTTCCCGTGTTTCTAATGCTTTGCTTAACTGTTTATGAGGAGGTAAATGCTGTAGAGTTCTCATATTATGTAATCTGTCTGCCAGCTTTACAACAATCACTCTAATATCCTTTGCCATTGCCAAAAACATTCGGCGAAAATTTTCAGCTTGTAGCTCTGTTTTACTAGAAAAATTAAACTTAGAAAGCTTAGTTACACCTTCTACTAATAAAGCTACTTCTGCACCAAATTTTTGTTCTATTTCTTCAATAGTTATATCAGTATCTTCAACAATATCATGTAGAAAACCTGCAGCAATCATCGCACTATCACCGCCTAGATATTTTAATAATCCTGCCACAGCTACAGGATGACAAATATAAGGTTCTCCTGATTTCCGATACTGCCCTTCATGTAACTTGTATGCAAATTCAAATGCTCGACAAATTAATGCTATATCCACTGAACAGCTGGTTATATTATCACTCTTATTTCTGTTATCTAGACATTCTTGCAGCCAATCAGGAATTACACATGAAATTTGAGGTTTAGGTGTTAGGATTTTGGTATTCATAGGAATTAGTTTAGAGTTAAGGAGTATTAGCTTTTAATATAATTTCAGCCAAAGATAGAATACTTATATGGTAGTCCTGTGTAGTAATGGTAGTATCGGGACTAAAATTATTACTATACCATTACTGAAACAATTTCAATCTACTACTACCCGTGATATTTTTGTCTTTTCTTCGCAGTAATTATAAATTTCTATTCTATTAGAAAATAATATAGCTATCAACTAGCTTTTTAGTTTATAATTCCAGTTTTTCTGCAGATTATCTGTGATTTTTTATACTTTAATTTTCATAGTAATATTCTGGAAAACTAGAACCATCAAACTATATATTTATATATTATTATTACAATCAAGTTATATTATCTAATAGGGGTTAATTAATAGAAATATCTAAAATATAACTTAAGAATTGAATACTTCATTACTTTTTAGTATAGGGAGATAATAACTATGAAAAAAATAACAACAATCTATAAAATTAGTCTCCCCAGGGTGATGTAAATTATAGGCAGATTAATTAAGGAACCGTGATTGTACTTAAGCTAATAAATTCTGAACCTAAAATCTGAGATTGTTATACCAATTAACTTAAATAATGTCACAAATAATTTCACGCTAATTATTTGACATCTTCTTAGAGCCTAAAAAAGTCTTCAGCTAATACATATGACTTTTTGCTTTTGACTTTTGACTTCCGCGAAATGGTATTACTTCGTATGTTAATAATATAGACAAATTTCTATTTATTTACATTATGTTGCCAAAGGAGCATAATCAGCAATATCAAAAATTCAGTCAACTTCTGAATGGGTGGCAACAGAATATAGCCGAAATAGAACTATCAAAAATATTGGCCATAAATCAAGAAGTCCAACAATTGTTCGAGACTCAAATTATTAATTTAGATAATTCGGAACTAGACCAATCTATAGCATCTCATGTACAGTCTTATTTGACGGAGATTCATAAGCAACTCAGGCTCTTGAATGTAGATGTTAGCTTTTTACAAGCATCTCGAAATCCTCAAACAACACAAACAAGGTTGGCCAAGATTAGCGATCGCCTAGAAACCCTCAAAGGTTATTGTTTGAGTATACTTGGTCAAGCCAAATCAAAACAGAATCAGGAAGAAACAGGATGAAAAGCCCCAAATACGATGTAGAGTTAGAAGATGCCGTTTTAAATGATATTATCCCGGTAAAATACTGTCCTAAATCTGAAGGTTTCTGGATTTCAGCAAAAGAGTATGAAGCCTGGTTAGCTAGTTTACCTTCATGGTATGCTCCTGAAGAAATCTTGCCCTACTACAATCAATTTGAAGATTTTGTACCCTCTCCCTTTGATGGTAAAGCAGGATTATGTCCAGAGTGCGGTACTTATTTGTCACGAACCAGAATAAATATTAAACAACCTTTTTATATAGAACGTTGTATGAGTTGTGGAGGTATCTGGTTTGATAGTGCCGAAGAATGGAAAATTTTAGAAGAGCTTGGTCTTCATACTAAAATTAACGATATTTTTTCTAGTCAATGGCAAGCAAAAGTGCGTCAGCATCAACAAGAAATGATTAATCGTGAAACTGTCATTGATAAATTAGGGGAAGAAATAGCTGAGTATGTTTTTCAATTAACAGAAATATTGGAAAATAATCCCCAAGCAGACTGTGCTGCTACTTATATGTTACGAAGATTTGAACAAAAAAGAAAGGAACTTAATGGGAAATTTAGCATAGGCAGTCAAGGTTAATTTTAGGGAGTAGGGAACAGGAAGAATTAATTGATTTTATTTTTGATTTTTTGAGATGTCTAGTAGATATCTCAGAAACAGATATGGACTTTTGAAACATAGTAGTACTAGGCAAGAGGAAAAAGGAAACATATTTTTACACTAAAAAAAGGTAGGAAAAATGATTTTGTAAGCGACTTTTATTTATATTGCTTATCTTAAATAAAGAGTACGTCTATTCTCTGGAGATATCTAAGTAGAGCGTGGTAAATTTTGTGGTTTATGTATCAAATAGTAAATTTCCTCGGAAGTATTTCATATCAATGATTTGAGGCTTTTTATAACTAAATATACAATATCTTTTTTTTACCTTGTTCTACTTATGTTATCAATACCCTATAAATACTAAAGTTGATTTTTTTATCCCCTGAAAAGAGTTCAATAATTAATAATTATCTCTTCTTATAAAGAAGAGAATTGGGCTAAAAGGAATTTTTTTCTTCTCTTGGTTGATTGGATATGGCAAGGAGACCTCCCCATCCCATCCTTCGGAATGCTCCGCAAACAACCGCTCTTTTCTCCATGAATGGAGAGGCTTTATACCTTAAATTTTCGGTAAGAAATTTGATTTTTGCTCAGAGATTACTTTTAACTTTTGACTTTTGACTTTTGACTTTTAAATAATGAATCCCTTACTTAATATAGAAAATCTACGAGTAGCTTATCCTGAAAAACGTGGAAAATCTCATTGGGCAGTAAATAATGTATCCCTAAAACTTCAACCTGGTGAAAAATTAGGATTAGTCGGAGAATCTGGATGTGGTAAATCTACCCTCGGACGTGCTGCTATGAGATTATTACCCAAGTCAGTACAAGTTGAGGGATCTGTTACCTTTGGGGAAAAATCTGTGTTTGGGATGAATTCCTCTCAACTCAGAAAATTTCGTGGTGAAGCAGTAGCATTAGTTTTCCAAGATCCCATGACTCGCCTCGATCCATTAATGACTATTGGGGATCATTGTATAGAAACAATTAAAGCACATCAACCCAATCTATCTAAATCTCAGGCAGAAAAAAAATCTATAGAAACTCTAGAAACTGTCAATATTCCTGCCAGTCGTTGGTCTCAATATCCCCATGAATTTAGTGGGGGAATGCGACAAAGGGTGGCGATCGCTCTAGCACTTTTACTTGACCCCAAATTAATAGTAGCTGACGAACCTACTACGAGCTTGGATGTAACTATAGCATCTCAAATTTTACAGGAATTAACTAGACTTTGCCAAGAACGTCAGACTTCCCTATTATTAATTTCCCATGATTTGGCAATGGTGGGAGAATATTGTGACCGTATTGCTGTGATGTATGGAGGTGAAATAGTAGAAATAGGTGGAATTAAACAAATTCTCCATCATCCCCAACATGAATATACCAAATCTCTGTTTGAAGCTGCTTTACATATTCAAATAGTTGAATCTACTCCTCCTCAAATTCAAATAGAAAAATCTGAAGAAATAAAAGTTGCCAAAACAGTTAAACCTATTTTGCAAATCAAAGATTTAGTTAAACATTACACCTTAGAAAGTAATTTTATAGAGCAGTTATTATTTTCAGGCAGAGGCAAACTTATTAAAGCAGTTGATGGAGTCAACTTAAATCTTTATTCAGGAGAAATATTAGGATTAGTCGGAGAATCTGGTTGTGGTAAAAGTACCTTATCTCGGACTATTTTACAATTAATCAAATCTACTTCTGGCTCAGTAGAATTTCAAGACACAGACTTAACTACTCTTTCCCACTCTGCCTTACAACCTTACCGTCGAGAAATGCAAATGATATTTCAAGACCCCCTCGCTTGTCTTAACCCCATGATGACTGTTAACCAGATAGTAGCTGACCCCCTATTTATCCATAACTTGGCTAGTGTGGAACAAGCAAAAATTCAAGTTGAGGAAATGCTAGAAAAAGTAGGTTTGACTCCAGTAGCAGAATATGGTAGTAGATATCCTTCTGAATTATCTGGAGGACAACAACAAAGAGTTGCTATTGCCAGAGCATTAATTACTAATCCAAAACTTGTCATTTGTGATGAACCTGTAAGTATGTTAGATGCCACTATTCAAACTCAAGTTTTGGAATTGATGTTGCAGTTGAAAAAAGAATTAAATTTAACCTATTTATTTATTACCCATGACTTGTGGGTAGCTAGATTTATTTGTGACAGAATTGCTGTTATGAATAGTGGCAAAATTGTCGAGCAAGGTGAAACTGAAGAAATATTTAATCATCCACAACATTCTTATACTCAGACATTATTAAATGCTGCACCTTTATTGCATAAGTAATAAGTAATAAGTAATAAGTAAGAAAGAAGGGAAAAATAATTGGTTTATGCAATCCGATCGACTATTTTTAGTTTTATATGGAATCCGGTTGAACAGTCGTCCGCAACGACGATAGGAAGCAATCTCCTAAACACCTGAGATTGCTTCCTTCCACTCCGTTCCAGTTGCAATGACTTGACAGTAACTAATTATATCATGTTCGCTTAAATAGTTATTATCATTAAAGCTCGTAGTAGAGCTGAAGCCTTACTACAAACGAAAACTTTATTATAAGTGATTATCCGAACATGATATTACCTGGATTCTATATTATAGGTTGTGTAAATTTTAAAACTGTCATATTCATTTATAAAAATATTCAAAGCGTAACTTATCTTTAGTAATTAAGTAGAGTTTCCTAACAACATAATCATTATGAATACTGAAGAAAAATCTTTATCCTTTAAAGTCAAAATAACCTATATTAATGGAGAAATTCAAACCTTTGAAGTATTAGGACAAGGGTGGGAAAATGTTGATATTGCCAGTCGTCTTTTTCAAATACAAAAATCTGATAAATTAATTTTGCAATTAACAGATAATAGTGTTCAGGTTATTCCCTACAGCAGTATTTTATATTTAACAGTTGATCCTGCACCTCCTAAATTGCCAAAAGATATAATTACTGGAGTGACTTTATCATAAACTCAAAATAATTTTTGGTAACACAGTTTTCCCGGCTGTAACAATCAGGATGCTTGTGTTACGCATCGACATTATGTATGAGGCTCTATCAAACTAATTTACGACTTAGTTTTTCGAGAAAATTTAATAACATCGAGATATTTTGCTCTAAACTTTCGCTACTTTTAATCTAGCTTGATGACGATTATTATATGCCTTAACTTTTGAATAAAATTGTTAAATAGACTAAGCGATCGTCTTGAAGCTAAAGATTGTCAAACAGCTCATAATATCTCCTTTTATCTCCTTTGTTTAAAACTATTAGATTCTGAAAAATCAAGCTAATGTAGCATCTATAATAAATCCTATCCAAAATTGCCTGAGGCAAAATGGAAGAACATATAAACACATTAATGTAAAGAAGAGAAGTACCTACATACAATAATTTCTCCAACCATTATTTAAAAAGCTTTTCGATTCTCCATTCCCTTTTTTCTATTACCTGGGCGAACTGATAACTGAAATGACCAGCTATTTTGGCAGCAAAAAATTAAGTAGATTATTTGATCCTAACTTCAGGTAAAATTTAAAAAAACCGTTGCCTAACAGAGAGAACCCGAATCGGGAGACTTAGTTTTTCAATAACAATGAAAAACTAAGTTTATGAATCTTAAACTTATCAAGAGGAGTTTTACTCAATGGATGCTTTAGAGGCAATTTATCAACGTCGCGCTGTTAAAGGTTTCGATCCTAACCATAAAATAACACCTGAAGAAGAACAAAAACTTTTAGAAGCAGCAATTCAGGCTCCCACCAGTTTCAATATTCAACATTGGCGTTTTGTTATTCTTCGAGATCCAGAATTACGACAAAAAGTCCGAACAGAACTTGGTTTCGATCAAGCTCAAATGACAGAAGCTTCTTTGCTCATTCTCTTTACAGCAGATATGAATGCTTGGCAAAAAGAAGTTAGTCGTTATTGGGCAAATGCTCCAGAGCAAGTCTCTAATCAAATGGTAGGTATGACAGGGGCTTTCTATGAAGGGCGTGAATGGCTCCAGCGAGATGAAGCTCAACGTTCAATTGGTATGGCAATGCAGACCTTAATGTTAACAGCAAAAGGGATGGGTTATGATTCTTGCCCGATGATTGGTTTTGATATTGAGAAACTAGCAGAATTAATTAATTTACCCGAAGATCATGTAATGGGTCCTATGGTAGCCATTGGTAAAAAAGTTAAAGAACCTTGGCCAAAACCAGGACAATTACCATTGAGTGAGTTAGTGATTGAAAATAAATTCTAAAAGTCAATTAACTATAGCTCCGCTACTATAAACTAAATCTCTCAGCCCCACACTGAAAACCTAAGTTCCGGTGTGGGGCATATACTTTTAATGTAGCCTGAAAAAATATAGAGCATGATTAACACTAACTTTCTTGCCGATACTGACCCCTTAGTAGCAGAACTAATTCAAAAAGAATACGGACGGCAACAAGACCACCTAGAACTAATTGCCAGTGAAAACTTTACCTCACCTGCAGTAATGGCTGCCCAAGGTTCCGTACTTACCAACAAATATGCCGAAGGTCTCCCAAGTAAACGTTACTACGGTGGCTGTGAATTTATAGACGAAATCGAACAAATAGCCATAGACCGTGCCAAAGAACTATTTGGAGCTGCCCATGCCAATGTACAACCTCATTCTGGGGCGCAAGCTAACTTTGCCGTATTCCTCACCTTGTTACAACCAGGGGACACAATTATGGGAATGGACTTATCCCACGGTGGACATTTGACCCATGGTTCCCCAGTTAACGTTTCTGGTAAATGGTTCAAAGTTCATCATTATGGTGTAAGTCAGGAAACAGAAGCTATAGATTATGACCAAGTTCTCGAACTGGCAAAGCAACATAAACCCAAACTACTGATTTGTGGTTACTCCGCCTATTCTCAGATAATTGATTTTGAAAAATTCCGGGCGATCGCTGATGAAGTAGGAGCTTATTTATTAGCGGATATTGCTCATATTGCAGGTTTAGTAGCAACAGGTCATCATCCTAACCCAGTCCCTCACTGTGACGTAGTAACAACTACCACCCACAAAACTTTAAGGGGGCCACGAGGCGGTTTAATCCTGACCCGTGACCCAGAATTAGGGAAAAAACTTGATAAAGCAGTATTTCCCGGAACTCAAGGTGGTCCTTTAGAACACGTTATTGCAGCCAAAGCAGTCGCATTTGGAGAAGCTTTAAAACCAGAATTCAAAACTTATTCCGGCCAAGTGATAGAAAATGCTGCTGCTTTAGCAAGCCAACTGCAAAAACGCGGATTAAAAATAGTTTCTGGTGGTACGGAAAATCACGTTATGCTAGTGGATTTAAGGTCAGTAAGTATGACTGGTAAAAAGGCAGATAAGTTGATGAGTGGGGTTAATATTACTGCTAATAAAAATACTGTACCTTTTGACCCAGAGTCTCCTTTTGTTACTAGTGGCCTCCGACTGGGTTCTCCAGCAATGACAAGTCGAGGGATGAAAGCTCCTGAATTTACAGAAATAGGCGATATTATTGCGGAAAGATTACTAAATCCAGAAGATGAAGGGGTAGCTCAAAAGTGTCGAGACAGGGTAGCATCATTATGCAATGGTTTTCCTCTTTACCCTCATCTGATGCCTAAAGTTCCTAGTCTAGTTTAAAAAAGTTTGGATTTTTGGTAAATCCTAAATTGGGGATTAATTCTAGATCAAAAACTGGATAATACATATTAGCTAATTAAAAGGCTAAATTTCACCCCAAGGTTGTATATTTAATTGGGAATTAGTAGAGACGTTCTATATAATGTCTCTACTAAATTGAGCTAACCCATTGATAAAACTCAAATATTAAATATAGGGTAGCACTATATTTTTAAATAATTACATTTTAGTGTAAGCGCCCAACTCTTACAAAAAAACATTTTAATTTTCTATAATCATAACTTATTTATAGTGGCAAAATACCCTGATGATGCTAGACCAACTTAATAATTTATTATTAACTCTTAACCCTCCATTATTTCAGATACCTAATTATCTGTACCATTTAATTACCTTAGTTATTTCGACTTTACTTGTACTGTTAATTACACCAATAATCAAAAAAATTGCTCTCAGAATAGGACTTGTAGACCATCCTGGCGGTCGTAAAATCCATAAACAACCAATGGTACGTTTGGGAGGAGTTTCTATTTTTATTGGTAGTCTAATTGCTCTTTTAATTGTTTGGTGGTTAGGTGGATTTATAGATACTAATGGCAATATTTTACCCCCAGAAAAAGAGTTTGAAATATGGGGAGTAACAGTCGGCGGTTTAGCTTTTTTTATGATTGGTTTAGCAGATGACTTGTTTGGTTTATCACCACTATTCAGGTTATTTATGCAAATAATTGCTGCTAGTATGGCCTGGATAGTTGGAGTCCATATAGAGTTTCTGACTATTCCTTTTTATGGATTAGTACATATTAATATATTAAGCTGGCCTATAACTGTGATTTGGTTAGTAGGTATGGCAAATGCTATTAATTGGATTGATGGTGTAGATGGTTTGGCTGCTGGTGTTTCTGGTATTGCAGCCTTTGTAATGTTAATTGTCAGTATATTTATGGATCAACCAGCCGCAGCTTTAATCGCAGCAGCTTTAGCTGGTGGAACATTAGGTTTCCTGCGTTATAACTTTAATCCAGCTCAAATATTTATGGGAGATGGAGGAGCTTATTATGTAGGATTTACTCTCGCAGGAGTAGGAGTAATAGGTTTGGTAAAAACTACAGTAGTTACTTCTGTTGTTTTGCCATATCTAATTTTAGCTGTACCAATTCTAGATATGTCTGCAGTAATTCTAGGCCGTTTACGAAATGGTAAATCTCCTTTTATTGCAGATAAACGCCATCTACATCATCGTTTATTAGATGCTGGTTTATCCCAAAGATTGACAGTTTTTTTTATTTACTCACTCACACTTTGGGTAGGAAGTTTAGCCATGGCTTTTTCAGGTATTCCTAGTGGTACAATTTATGCTTTTAGTGCTACAGGATTACTTGTTTATACAAGTTGGAAAGTTTGGAAACAAAAACAGGCTTAAGAGATGAGGATGCCAATAAAGATAGTTAATTGCTTTTTATTTAATAAAATTTTTTTTTGAGCTGACATTTACTTTTAATTGTTGTATTCCGCAGTAAATGAAATTAGTCATTAATTAACCTTAGTAAGTATTACATTCAAAAGCTGTTTCCTTACCATTCCGCAGGAAATGCGAGCTAGTACCGCTACGCGGAAGTCAGAATTCAACCCACCCCCGCCCCTCCCAGGAGGGGAGCCAGGAGGGTAATTCAGAAGTTTTAATTGGTAAGGCTTTGAGTATTTTGTCACTGGTCACTTATTTCCGTCATCCTGCACTAGTTGAATGCTAACTAACTTATTGTCGTTAGACTTGAAAAAGTATAAACACATTGTCTTGTTCTCCATTAAGATCATGTCCGGTAGCATAGTTAGTGTGAAACTAGGGCAATTGCCTCTGTCACGCTTCGCCTTTCATGTCGGTGATGCCGAAACCCAACTTTTCAAACTTTTGTCAAATTTATCAGTAGGCCACCAGTGAAAACAAGTCATACCTTAAATCAGTAACGGCTGTTTGAGTAAGTTCTGACATCGGTTAAAAACTCTACATCTAAATCTTCTGGTACTTTCAATTTTCACTACTATGCCAACCCACTGTCTCTAAACACCAAAAGAATGTGGCAATTTTTTCCTCGGCCAAAATATTGAGCGAAGTCCGCCAACACTTGGTTGAAAATCTTGATATTGACTTTGGGCAAAATCCACTTCTTTTGGTTTCTACTGATTCAGAATGTACAAATCTGTAGAGCCAGAACGACTTAATTGTAGAAGATTAATTCTATCTCCTGGTAGATAAGTGAGAAATATAACCATAAGTAATACCTTTTAATTTGATTTTTTGGTAATCTACCAAAAATTTTTTTGATCTACCCCTTGACAACCTCACTTTTATCACTTAAGTTATATTTATGGCTGAGGCGATAAAACTTTTTTACTACAAGTGAGATATCGATCCTAGTTTGTTGGCGATCGCACAGACAAAGCAAGAAAACCAAAATATCAAATAAGGACAAATTAATCATGGAAGAAAGCGGAAATTTTCAGCCTTTTGGTCAAGGAAACGGCTTTGGTTTTGGAAGACCAAGAGGATACTTTTCTCGAAGACAACAATTTTTCGATAACTTCAACCAAATAGAAGGTACTGAAGGAGATGATGACCTAATAGGTACTGCAGAAAACGATGGGATCTTTGGTGATGCAGGGAACGATATACTAACCGGAGAAGCAGGAAATGATATCATCAATGGTGGTGATGGCAACGATATCTTAACAGGTGGTCCAGGAATGGATCGGCTTCGTGGTGGCGAAGGGGAAGATACTTTTGTCTTTAACTCAAACAGCGATGTTGATTGGATTGGAAACTTCATTGTTGGAGAAGATATCATACAGCTATCTGCAGATTTGGGCTTGACTGCAGAACAAGCTGTTAGCCAAGCTACTACGATTGAACTACCTTTTATGGATAATCGTTTTTTATCGATCCTCAACCAGGGTGACGATACACTCATTATCAAACATGAAGGTGAATTGACATCTGATAGTTTCCAAATCCTTTAACCTCAAAAGTTGCGTTTCATTGCTCGGGAAGCAGAAGTAAGTATAGCAAAAGAGAGGAATGAGGAGGAGAAGATATGAGCAGTATAGCGCTACGCGCAAGGCAAAAGTCAAAAGGCAAAAATCAAAAATAATCTATGATTAAGTTTGATAATTTATAAATGTCCTAACCTTTGCTTCGATTACTATATTTTTCAACCTTTTTCCCCTATTCCTTCCCTATATTTCTTAACTTCTGAGTTTGTCTTCTTGACTCAGAAGCGAAAAAAAAACGCACATCTTGCCAAAGATATCAAATAAGTTTTATAGAACCCATTTGAGATCTATATAATTATGCAAGTTAAGTCTATTCGTGCATC
>NZ_JBNHER010000256.1:0-37582 GCF_050015975.1 Dapis purpurea BLCC-M126
AGGAGAGATGGTTGGAGATTTTCGTGACTATTGCGTATAGAGCAATAGTAGTTTTATTCATTCCATGAAGCACCCAGGAGAGATGGTTGGAGATTTTCGTGACTATTGCGTATAGAGCAATAGTAGTTTTTTCATTCCATGAAGCACCCAGGAGAGATGGTTGGAGAATTTCGTGACTATTGCGTATAGAACAATAGTAGTTTTATTTATTTTGTGAAGCACCCAGGAGAGATGGTTGGAGAATTTCGTGACTATTGCGTATAGAGCATAGTAGTTTTATTCATTTTGGATAGATAACTACTAGGAGGTCTAGGCTAAAATTATGGGTAAAAAACCTAACCCCCCAACCCCCTTCCCTACCAGGGAAGGGGGAGAATATTTCTTCCCTCTCCTTGTAGGAGAGGGGTCGGGAGAGAGGTCTTCATTGACTCGCTCTTTACCCACATTTTTAAGCTAGACACGCTACTACTACTCGCCAAGAATGGGTAGGTTGATATTTTCTTAAATATAGAAAAAGTTGAGCAAAAATACGGTAATATAATTCATCTTTTGGTTAAAATTATAATTCTAGTAAGTAGAATAGTTGAGGCGAATTATTATCTTTAGGTAGAAATAATCCATCCAGACGAAATGCTAATTGTTTGACTTCACGGGAGGTAAATTCATAATTATTAGTTTCCGGTTCTGAAATACCAATTAATTCAAAAAAACTAGCTGGAAATGTGAAAAATAGTTTATAGAAAATGCTGTCTGCTTTCACGTTTTGTTGTTATTTTTTACACTTGTAGTTTAGGTTGATCCAGGAAACCTAACAGATATACCTTCCAAAGACTACAATTCATAATGACAATTGTCTACTTTATTGTCAAATTGGCGGGAGTTTTTTCCTGAAAGTATAGTTATGCCGTTGCGACTGAAAAGAAGTTGAAAGAAGCAATTTCCATTGACCTAAATTTTTTCTTAATTTTATGTTTAGGGTTAATTTAATTATGATAACTTAATTTAGCAAGTTGCTGCTTTCTATCTCTTAATTTTAAGATAATGAAACTCTCTAACTTCTTTATTCGTAAATGGCGTTTTTTACTGCTGTTATTGGTGGCGTTATTAGCAGTAAATTTTGGTCATGTTCAAGCTTCTCAGAAGTCACCCCTGGAAGACTGGCAACTCCAGGGAATGTTGGCAGCATTGGATGATTCTGACCCTGATGTTTGGGGTGAGGCTGTGAAGAAAATGTCTGAGTATGACCTTAAGTCTCCTATTGAGATTCCGTCAGACAGAGTAGAACAAATTGGCAAATTGTTGAGGGATGAAGATTCGGATATCCGTCGTGCAGCAGCAACAACAGTGGGTAATCTGGGGTTGGAGGCTAAACAATTTATTCCCCAGTTGTTACAGTTGTTTAGGGATCAAAATTGGCGTGTCGTTATGGCAGCAGCAACAACAGTGGGTAATCTGGAGTCGGAGGCTAAAGAATTGATTCCCGAGTTGCAGCAGTTGTTGAAGGATAAAAATTGGCGTGTCCGTGCTGCAGCAGTAACAGCAGTGGGAGAGATGAGGTCAGAGGCCAAACAATTTATTCCCGAGTTGCAGCAGTTGTTGAAGGATAAAAATTCGGATGTCCTCAGAGTAGCAGCAACAGCAGTGGGTAATTTGGGTTCAGAGGCTAGACAATTTATTCCCGAGTTGCAGCAGTTGTTGGGGGATAAAAATTCGGATGTCCGTTACGCAGCAGTAATAATAGTCGATGAGATGGAGTCGGAGGCTGTAGAATTGATTCCCCAGTTGCAGCAGTTGTTCAGCGATCAACATTCGGAGGTTCGTTATGTAGCAGTAACAGCAGTTGGTGACATGGGTTGGGAGGCTGTAGAATTGATTCCTCAACTACTGAAGTTGTCAAGGGATAAAAACAGGCGTGTCTCTTTTGCTGTAGTAAAGACAGTAAGTGACATGGGATGGGAGGCCCAAGAATTTATTCCTCAGTTGCAGCAGTTGTTCAGCGATCAAGATGCGCGTGTTCGTGAAGCAGCAGCATGGGCAGTGCGTGAGATGAGTTCGGAGAGTGCTATAGAATTTATTCCCCAGTTGCAGCAGTTGTTTAAAGATAAAGATGGGCGTGTTCGTGCTGCCGCAGCATGGGCGGTTGGTAATCTGGAGTCGGAGGCTAAAGAATTCAGTCCTCAGTTGCAGCAGTTGTTCAAAGATAAAGATGGGCGTGTCCGTGCTGCCACAGCAAGGGCGGTGGGTAATCTGGGGTCGGAGGCTAAAGAATTCAGTCCTCAGTTGCAGCAGTTGTTCGGTGATGAAGATAGGTTGGTCCGTTCTACTGCAGCATCGGTAGTGGGGAATCTGGGGTCAGAGGCTAAAGAATTCAGTCCTCAGTTGCAGCAGTTGTTTGGCGATGAAGATAGGTTGGTCCGTTCTGCTGCAGTATCGGCAGTGGGGAATCTAGGGTCGGAGGCTAAAGAATTGATTCCCCAATTGTTGCAGTTGTTGATGGATAAAGATTCGGAGGTTCGTGAAGCAACAGTAAAGGCACTAGGCCAAATGGGAAAATTTAATACTCAGCAGATTTTACAAATTTTGAATGTAACTCATAGAAACAGAGAGCAAGAAGCAGGACTTCGTTTTCTTGCTTACTTTACAAGTGGAGGCGAATCTAATACCATTACTTTAATTCAATGGTTGGGTTCACCAAAACGATATCCCGATCAAATAGATAATTTTGGCAAGAAACGATCTGTTAGTAGGGAAGAGGGCAAAAAAGTTTTAGAGATTTTTGCTGATGCTTGGCCAGACACTGAAAATCTAGAATACCTGCGCCCTGAATTGAAAGCACAGATTAATAAATTGGTTAAAAAGGTGAATTGGGAACCAGAAGATATTACTTTACTTCAGAGACACTACAAAAATCTCCAAGATGAAGACATTAAAGCAAAGATAGATGCCTTGCAAAAAATACAATGATTATGCTAGCTGCGCAATATTCTACTCCTTCACTCCATTATACCGTTTAATCGTTTAATGGAAGTAAAAAATAAGATTCGAGCAGCTAAAATTGAATCTTTTCTCAAAAATATTTTGTAGTCAACTTAGTTTAAATAGGGCTTGCTGAAAAAGTCTTATATCATGTCCGGTTGAAAAATGATAATTAAAGCTCGTAGTAGGGCTTTAGCCCTAAGATAGGTATTTATCGGGCTAAAGCCCTGATACAAACAAAAACTTTTTTATCACTGTTTTTATGTATTAGAAACAATTGCTAGAGTACCCTACTTTGCTTATACTTCCGTTTTACATTTTTACGAAACTCTTGGTTTGTGGCGGAAAGCTGATTGGTTAAAAGTTCACTTTGCCGAAAGTTGGAATCAAATGAACCACCTACTAATTATGGAAGCATTAGGAGGAGGTATAGCAACAGTCAGGGCGATTAGGACATAGAATAGAGGAAGTGTTCTGTCATGATTAAGTCAGTTCTGCAAGCAGTGTCCTAACCTCCTTGGCTATTGCTATAATTATTGGGGCGATCGTATTCTCGCTCAAACAGTGGGTTTAATTTACTACTGGATTATTGCATTTTTATACGCAGTTGCTCCTAGTCAAGCTTACTTTTTTATGGAAGAAGTAGAAAAGCACGCCTTTCATACTTATGATAGTTTTTTAACCGAAAATGAAGCGGAATTAAAAGAAACAGCAGCGCCAGAAGTTGCTATTAAGTATTATCGTGATGGCGATCTTTATATGTTTGATGAGTTTCAAACTACTAGAATTCCTCAGTCTCATCGTCCTCAAGTTGACAATTTATTTGATGTGTTTGTGAATATTAGAGATGATGAAAATGAACACGTTAAAACTATGGCTGCTTGTCAACATCCAGAGGCTTATCAAAGTCTTCAAAGTCCTCATACTGCTGCGACACAAAATAAAGAATCAGATGTAGAAGTTGTGGTTTTATCAGAAGTAGAAACAGAAACAGGTGTTCAAGTTTAGTTTGAATTAAAGCTCGTAGTTGGGCTTTAGCCCTAATATAAATATTTTATGGGCTAAAGCACAACTACAAACAAGAACTTTGATATCACTCATTATAATGATATAAAATAAAATTACTATCAAATTATTTTGATAGTAAATTGATAGGAATCTCAATCATAAATGTAGAACCTTCATCAACCTTAGAATCACAAGTTAGTTTTCCGTGATGCTGCTCTACTATTATTTGATAACTAATTGATAATCCCAATCCAGTACCTTTACCAATTATTTTGGTAGTAAAAAATGGTTCAAATATTCGTTCTCTTATAGATTCATCTATTCCTACTCCATTATCGGCAATTGTAATCATAACTAAGTCTGAATTTTTCAGTTCTGTAGTAACCACAATTCTCGGCAATTGCTGTTCGGAATTTATTTGCTGTTCAACTTGTTTTTGTCTTTTTGCCTCTAAAAAATCAATTGCATTATTCAATAAATTTAAAAAAACTTGGTTCAGTTGATTAGGATAACATTCAATTTTCGGAATTTGAGCATATTCTTTGATGACGTGAATTGGTAATAAATTATTTGTTTCTTCTAGTCTAGATTTTAACAAAGCTAAAGTGCTTTCAATTCCTTGATGAATATCAACAAACTTATATTCTGCCTGATTAATTCTAGAAAAATTGCTAAGAGAATCAACTATTTTTTGAATCCTTTCTACTCCTTTTTTCATAGAAGATATAACATTAGGTAAATCATTACTCAAAAAATCTAGGTCGATATCTTCTGCATTATTCTGAATTTTTTGATTGGGTGATGGGTATTCCTGCTGATAAAGTTTAACTAAATCTAGCAATTCTTCGACATAACTATTTGTATAGTCAAGATTATTATTAATAAAATTGATGGAATTATTAACTTCATGGGCAACACCTGCGGCTAATTGTCCCAAGCCAACCATTTTTGCGTTTTGAATCATTTGAACTTGAGCTTGTTTTAATTCCTGCAAAGCTTGTTCTAGATTTTCAGATTTTTTTTTCAATAAAGTTTCTGAAGTTAATAGTCGTTTGTTTTTTTCCTCCAGAATTAAATTTTGCTTGAGAATTAGCCTTCTACTATAATTAATTTGAAGTTGATTCTGGATTCTGATTAAAACCTCTTCCAGATTAAATGGCTTAATAATATAGTCTAATCCCCCTACAGAAAAAGCTTTTACTTTATTAAAAACTTCATCGAGAGCGCTCAAAAAAATTACTGGTATATTCTGAGTTTTTGGGTTAGCTTTAAGTTGTTCACAAACCTTATAGCCATCCATTTCTGGCATATTAATGTCTAATAAAATCAAATCAGGGGCTTGAGAATTAATAGCTATTAATGCCATTTTTCCATTATTTAGAGCCCTAACTCTGTGTCCTGCATTTTTTAATATTTGGGATAAAAGCTTGAGGTTTTCTGGAATATCATCAACAATCAGAATATTTCCAGTAGTCTTATACTTAGAGTTACTCATAATTAAATTTGATTGTCTTCTTGCTGAAGAATTTTTTCAGTTAAGTTACTAATATTTTCAAATTGAAATTGATTGATATAATCTATTAATATTTCGGATAAATCAGAATGAGATTCCGGAATCTCTTCCGCTAAGGTAATAATTAAATCTGTATCTTCTAAAATAGCTGCTCGATGCAAATCTATCACCCATGTCATGGGCATTTCTAACAACATTTCTGGTGTTAAATAATTTTTTTGTAATGAATTTTGTGGTTTATCAATCTGCAATTTTTTTTCTGGTTATTCATTTTTATAAATGTATTGTATTCCTAAATATTCAGCGATTTTTTCCAACAAAATTCTCTGGGAAAATGGCTTCATTATTAAGTCATCGCAACCTGTATATAAAATTTTAGTAGACCGCTCTTGAAAACTTTGAGTTGTTAGAGCTAAAATTACAGGTGGTTGAGTATTACTATTTCTTTTAATAGATTCGATTGCTTCCTTTCCTGATTTAGCTAAGATCTCTAAATCTATCAAAATTAGTTGGGGTTGCCAATTTTTCCAAATATCAGTTATCTGATTAATCTCAGTAACTTCCTGCACAACAAAACCTATTTGGCTTAAAATTTCAAGTAATAAAATCCTGTCAACTTCTAGTGTTTCTACAATTAAAATCCGATATTCTGGTTGATGGGGTGCTAAAGCTATAATTTTATCAAAATTAGCAGTTTTAGTTTTAGGTAATTCTGTTTCTTCTATCTCAATATCAAATGTAAATTTTGTGCCTAAACCTACTGTACTGCTAACAGAAATATTCCCTCCCATAAGTTGTACAAATTTATGGCTAATAGCTAAACCTAATCCACTTCCCTGTTTAGATTGACGACCTGTTTCTGTTTGCTCAAAAGGTTGAAATAATTTATCTATTTCTTCTGGAGCAATACCATAACCTGTATCATTCACTTCAAATTGTAAATTGTTTTTCTCCTGTATTTTGCTAATGCTTAATGTGATTCCTCCTTTATTAGTAAATTTGATAGCATTCCCCAACAAATTAATTAAAACTTGGCGCAATTTTTCCTCATCAGTTTGGATAGATTGGGGGACATTAATATCCCATTGACATTGTAGGTATAAATTTTTTTCAGATGCTTTTAAGCTAAACATTTGTTCAATACTCTTTACCAAAGCAAATAGGTCAAAACTGGCGATCTTTAATGTAGTTTTACCAGCCTCTATTTTCGCAATTTCTAAAATGCTATTAATTAATTGGAGTAAATGCTCGCCTGCTTGATTAATAATCTCAATAAATTCTTGGTTTTTGGTAGTTATAGATGAGTCGAGACTCATTAGTTGAGTAAAACCAATAATTGCATTTAAAGGAGTACGCAATTCATGATTCATTGAAGCAATAAAATTACTTTTAGCTAGGTTAGCTGCATCTGCTGCTACTAAGGCTTTTTCTAATATTAATGACTTTTGTTGAGTTTCGGCTAATAATTCTGCTTGCTGTAAAGCTACTCCTAACTGAGTGCCAATTTGAATAGCAATATTAATTTCTGGGTTTTCCCACTGACGAGGAGCAGAATTTTGATAACAAGCGAGTAATCCCCATAGTTTATTGTTAGAAATAATCGGAACATTGATATATGCTTTAGCTTGAAAACTCTCTAATAGTTTAATATAACAATCAGTAAATCCAGCTTGATAAATATTTTCAACTACTCGATACTTTGCGCCCTGACTATAAATACCACCTTCTTCTTTTTGTAGGTAGGTATCTTCTATCGCGTTGGGATTAGATAAATCTTTATAACAGTTTTCATTTTCCATAGCGTTTTGTTTGAGACTAGGATCATTTTCTTGTTCCTTTACTAAAATTTTCCAGCCACTTTCGACTGACTCTGCTACTATTTGCCCACTCCAGTCAGGATTAAATTGATAAATAACTACCCGATCACAATAAATTGTTTGTCGTAATCCTTGAGTTGTGGTTTGAAATATTTTAGAAATATCTAGACTCTGACGTATTTTTTGAATAACTATAGAAATGATTTTTTCCCGTTTAGCGCTTGCTTGTAATGACGATATGGTTTGTTGGTGCTTTTCTATTTCATGTTGTAAGTTATTCAAAGTTGTTGATAACTCAGTAGTCTGGCATTGTACTTCTATTTCTAAGTTTTGATTAGCTTGCTCAAGTGCTACTTCTGTTTGTTTGCGTTGAGCTACTTCTGTTTCTAATTGTTGGTTAATTGCTTCTTGTTCTGAGAGAGTTTTCAGAGATAAAAATTTAGGTAATAGCTTTACGAGTCGCAAAGCTGTGTAGCAACCAATTAGGGCAGTGATAGATTTCTGAATCCCTACTAACCAATTAAAAGGATTTGGATACCATATACTCAAAATTACCATTAAATGACCTATAGCAGACAAGATCATCACAGTACATAATAAACCAAATACTCCTGAAAGTATTACAGATTTACGTTTTTGCACAAAGTAAATTAGAATTGCCGGAATTGAAAAATAGGCGATCGCTATGAATAAATTTGATAATAAATATAACCATATTGGTTGAGGTGGCCATAGATGGTTATTTCCCTGGGAAATAAAATTAAGTAAAAATAGTTGACTTAATGTTTGCTGCATGATTATTTAGTTTTGTTATGTCTTAATATCTTCTTTAATTGTACAGTCACAAGTAATAGACATAAGTATGAGAAATTGTATAGCAAGGTTCTATAAAATGTTCCGAAAAGGTTTTCAGAAAAATTTTTTTGGGGATTGGTGGAGGTATTATTTTCAGCAGTTAGGGGTTAGGAGTTAGGAGTCAGGAGTTAGGAGTCAGAAGGTAGAAAGAGTTTTTTGCTTACCAACGATGGTTTGTAGACATAATTTGTCGTTAATTAGGAACTCTTAAATATCTGAAAAATATGAGTTTTATACCTAAAATTAGCAATGCTGTAATTAATATCTAAATCACAATTATATTACTTTTGACTTTTAATTTTTGACCTTTGACTAAAATTCAAGGAACGGTAACGAGTAGTAATATACGGCTATCAGGGGATAAATTGTAATTGTTGCAGCAAGGTTAATTTTCAATGTCAATATTTTGACTATTATACACCATCAACATGAAAAAAATACAAATTTATCTAATTTAGCTACAATAACTTTGACAAATAGTGGTCTCTAGATACAAATACTTAATAAGAGAATACAAAATAGACAAAACTTTTGCAAAAATATATAACAGGAGTTACCCAAAGATATCTAACAAATAAGTTTTTTCATAGATTTATATTCTTTAAATAAAGGATATCTGATATTAATTAGGTTTATTAGCTTATGTATTTCAGGTAATAACGTAAGTAATTTTATAGAAAAAACATGATATTTTATAATTATGAATTATTTTCTCAATTTATCCATATTCAACAATTATAAATATCAAAATGAATGTAGACGAAGTTATACAAATACTTAATGCTAATTTACCTTCTCCTTTAACTCACCTTCAAGAATTTATCTTGCGTTCTTCCTGGGAAGGAAAAACATATATAATGATGGCTAATGAAGCATATTATGGTGCAGAACATCTGAGAAAAGTTGCTAGTGAACTATGGTCATTACTAAGTAACTATTGGCAAGAACCAATTTCCAAAACAAATTTGCGCCAATATTTAGAACCCGTAAATCTAACAGAGTCACAGCAAAAATTACTGGATAAATACTGTCAAAATAAAAAAGTAAATATGTATATAGAATTTCCCAGCAGTGTTGTTCCTTTAGACTCTTATTTATACATAGAACGGCCTCCCATAGAGGAACTAGCTTACTCAGAAATTACTCAACCTGGAAGCTTTATTAGGATTAGAGCACCACAAAAGATGGGTAAAAGTTCGCTCATGCTTCGTATTCTAGATCGTTCTAAATATTTGGGTTATAATGTAGTCACTATAGACTTCAGACAAGCAGAAAAAGCTACTTTTTATTCTATAGATAAATTTCTGCGTTGGTTTTGTGCCAATGTTACTAAACAGTTGTCACTAGAACCTATGTTTGATAAATATTGGAATGAAATATTTGGTAGTAAAATTAGCTGTACGACTTATTTTCAAGATTACTTACTAGAGCAAGTTGAAACTCCAGTGGTATTAGCACTAAATGAAGTAAATAGACTGTTTAATTATCCTGAAATTGCCGAGGATTTTTTGCCCTTGTTAAGGTTCTGGTACGAGAAAGCAAAACAGGAAGAGATTTGGCAAAAATTTCGCATGATTGTTGTTTATTCTACAGAAGTTTATATTCCACTGAAAATCAATCAATCTCCTTTTAATATCGGATTACCACTAAGACTATCACCTTTTAATTTAGAACAAATTCAAGATTTAGCACAACGTCATCGATTATCTTGGATACAAGAAACTCATTGTCGGCAATTAATGGCAATAGTGGGGGGGCATCCTTACCTGGTGCGACTTGCTTTGTATTATCTGTATCGAGGAGAAGTTCGTTTTAAACAACTATTAGAAGAAGCACCAACAGAAGCAGGAATTTATAATAACCATTTACGCAAATTATTAACAATGCTTGAGGAGGAAGAAAAATTGAAAGAAGCTTTTAAAAAAGTTATTACTAATCAAGAAGGAGCGGATATAGATCCTATTATAGCTTATGAGTTGGATAGTATGGGGTTGATAACTATTTCTAAAGATTTAGTCAGACCAAGCTGTGAATTGTATAAGTTATATTTCCAAAAGCAATTATCCCGTTTTGTTTAGGAAGTTTTCATTAATTGATAATTGATAATGGATAATTGATAATTACCTCTGATTAAAACCGTTCGGGAATTGAATATCAGGAAATATCATTTCTTTTTTTCCCCTATCCAAGGGGAGGCTTTAAAGCAGAATTATTTAATAATTAATAATTAATAATTAATTATTCAGTAATAATAGAGGGCAGTTTGGTGTTCAAATTAATAAATTAAGATTCAATTCACAGAACCTGCCCTAATGCACAAAATTAGCTTTGTTAGTTCAGTAGGGAGAATTTCAAGTCGTTATCCTTTGATTAAGTCAACCTCGACGAAAATCTGGAAAAAGTTGGTCTTCAGAGGATACATTCCCATCATCTCCTGATTGAATATCTAATGTGTCTAAAATCTCTAACATTTCTCGTTCAAACGCCACACTAGCCCGATTAGTTTTACCACCAATATAAAGTCGTTCATTCTTTTGCCAAGCCCAAATTTGGGAGTGAGAAACATAACTCATTAACACGCTCAACATTAATAAACCAAAACCTAAATAAACAATTGGAATTCCTGGATCTGCTTTTATTTGTAAACCTGTACTACCTAAAATTTTGTCAACAAATAAGGTAACACCATTAACTTCTGTAGACATTCCTTCTCGCACACTAGCAACTAATTTACCAGTAGTATCATAAATTAATACAGTTCCTTGTAAATCTTTGGCGAGTAAAGATAAACCTTCACTTAAATCTGGTTTTGTCGGAACCCAAGTTCCCCAAATTCTACCCCCTGCTGCTGTATTTAATTTTCCCATTGGTAACTGAAAAACAGGGCTTTTATTAATTCTAACTTTAACAGCAGAAATCCCCCAATCTGCTTGATACATTGTCACTCCATGATATCGCATGGGTTGATTAACAAATATGGTTTTTCTATCTACTTCTTCCCCACTTTTATCTAATACTGATAGATCTGAATAAAACTGGTCAATTGTTCCTTCTGGAGTATAATCTATCCAGAAACGGTTGACTCGTACTGACCAATTTTTGGGAATTTGTGATTCAGCAAAAATTCCGGCATCGACAATATTTTTAACTTGAAAAGTTTCCCCACTCGGCACTATTTCTTGACCGACAAATCCGGTAATTGAACCAATTATTGAACCTGCTAAAATTATTAGCATACTGGCGTGAACTATTATCGGACCGACTTTACCAATAATTCCTTTTCTTCCATAGAGTTTATCTGATTCTTTAGATGTCTGATAACCTTTTTGCTGTAATATTTTTTCTAAGGAATCTAGAGAAGCTGTTTCTATTTCTGCACTTAATGCTAAGTTTTCAAATTGTTGTTTTTTATCGTAGAATTTCCAGCGCTTCGCAGATTTTAGAGCTGGTAATTGTCTGGTAAATGTGCAGGCGGTTAAACTGGCTCCGAATAATATTAATATTGATAAAAACCACCAAGTCCGGTAAACATGATCTAATTCTAATAATAAAATTACTTTCCAGGTTAAAAAACCAAATAATGCTGGTTTTTCTGGATAGTTTTCTTGATAAAAAGCTATAGACTCACCTTGTTCTATGACTGTGCCCGAAATACTAGAGATAGCTATGATTAAAAGCAGAGCGATCGCTAACCTTAAATCAGCTAATAATGGTAATATTTCTCGTTTAAATATTTTGACAGGATTTAGCTTTCCATTTAATTCTGAATCTTGAGCATCCATTGATTTAATTCCTATTATTTTCAACAATTTTTTTGTTAGTAAGTATAAAGACTAATCCTATATGATTTCTGAAAAAAACTGTAGGTGTTTGGTTTCAAAATCACTTTTTTGCTTGGGTTTGGAGAGCAAACCCCTAGGATAAAATATTAAAACCTATTCAGGATTACTATAGGTATAATTAAACATTAAAAAAATTCTAGAGGCTGGTAGTAAAATAATTAATAAATCAGCCATTTATTCCTAAAAATAAGCCCTAAATTTGTTATATTTATTGATAATTACCTACTTAGTTTAGAAAATTTTGACTTTTGGCTGTCTTGAGTGCATCTTACATTCTGAGGAGACCTCAGAATTATGCACTCGCTTTTGACTTTTGCCTTGGGCGTAGCGCTATACTGGTACAATTCTAAATAAAAGTGAAAATACACCAAAGCCAACTAATAAAATTCCACTAGCAGGTGTAATCCAACTAGACCATTTTCTGATTTCCAAAAATTTTTTAATATTAGCTGTAAAAGTTCCCGCTAATATCAAAGGTGTTACATAACCCATAGCGTAAGATAACAATAAAATTCCACCTAAAATTAAATCTCCAGTAGTCGAAACCCAAGCTAATAATGTTGCTAATACAGGAGTGCTACAGGGAGATGCTATTAAACCAAATGTTAAACCTAATAAATATGAACGTACTCCTGTAGGTAAATCTTGAGATATCCATCCCATACTGTCAAAAGATGGCATTGGTAATGGCAATGCTTCTAGTAAATTAAGACCCATTAAAATCGCAATTATACTAACAATAATTGGTAATCCTATACCTACTTGACCATAGACTTTTCCCAGCAATGATGCTATAATTCCTAACCCAGCGAGAGTGGTGGCTAATCCTAGGGAAAACCAAGTAGATTGAGCAGCAGCTTGAATACGACTCTTAGCCTCATATCCGCCTATGTAACCGATAGTTATTGGTAGCATAGAAAGCATACAGGGAGTGAGACTGGTTAGTAAACCAGCGACAAATATAATGACTAAACTTGCCCAACTTAGGTGCATTAGTTGAGTTTTTACAAGGGTGTTTGCATACTGGGCAGTTTCGTAAAGGAAAGTTAGGATAGTTTCCATAGTTTGGTTACTTGGTAATACAGATTTATGGGTCTTATGTTTATAGGATTTTTGACACCTTTATTAAACTAGGGTATTTTATACCAAATTTAAAAAATAATGCTAGGATTATGAATTTGCTACATTGTTTCTAGGGTATTGTATTGGTTTGGTTATCAGAGCTGGACTGTAGCTAAACTAGATCAAATTAGTATTTCAAATTATTATTACGATAATTTGCTGGACGTAAGCCCAAATATTTATTTTAATGATGAGTCTAAGGTTGGTATTATTATCAACTTTTATGAGTTACTAGACAGTGCAAAGTTATTGGAATAACTATTGCTAGGTAAGACTTTCAGGCTTCTCAAAGTTAGAAACTCTCTATTAAGCATTGTAGGTGCTGTAAGGTTTCTCTGGTAAGACTTTCAGTCTTGAAAGCAAATCGTTTTTTAGAAGAATTTTGTACTCTCCAGTTAATGAGTCATAATAAAAATTAAAAATTATTTATAGATGTTGAAGCGAGAATATTTTTTGCTCCCAAATGCTGCAGAAACAAATTTCCCCTTGTTCCCTACTCCCTATTCCCTATTCCCTATTCCCTAAATTTTTTAGATTTTAGATTTTAATAGGATTTAAGATTTCCTATGGAATTATGTGAAACAAATTAATCCCAAATTAAATCTAGTGTATAGGATAATTTTTGAATCTTAGTAAAGGGGAATTGAAATATCTCAAATAAATCAAGATAGTGAGACCTTTCTCAAGATGTATTGACAGTAATATAACCAGTGATTATACTAACAGGAAAGTCAAAGTATAATTATATGGCCACTGTCAAAACTGCAATATCACTTCAAGAGTATCTATTTGAACAAGCTGAGGCAATAGCGGCAGAAATGAAAATTTCTAGAAGTCGTTTAATTGCCATTGCTCTAGAAGAGTTTATCCGTCGGCATCAAAATCGAATATTGCTAGAAAAAATCAATGCTGCTTATGGAGATATTTCAGATGCTGAAACATCAACATCAATCAGTAGCATTAGTGGACATCATAGGAGTATAATAGAGGACGAGTGTTAATTAATCAGGGCGATATATTCTGGATAGAATTAGGTGAACCATCCGGTTCTGAAGCTAACTATAGGCACCCTCATGTTGTCATCCAAAACAATGTTTTTAATTTTAGTCTGATTAATACCGTTGTTGTTTGTAGTTTAGGTTCTAATATGAAACTTGCTGCGGTTCCTGGTAATATTGTCTTGTCACCAGGTGAGGCTAATTTACCAGATCAAAGAGTTGTGAATATATCCCAAATTTTCACAGTCGAAAAAGCCAAACTGACAGATAAAATAGGTACTCTTTCACCGGAGAGAGTAGAGCAGATATTAAATGGAGTACAACTATTACTCAAACCAACAGAAATGGAATAATAATTTAATTAATTTTTCAGCCTTTGCTCCTCACCTTACCTCCTAGATTTAACTATATTTATGAAGCAATTACAATCTGTACCATATATCTTTCTATCAAGAAAGCTGAGTTAGCAGTACATAATATTACGGTAGTTAATTATTAATAATAATAATAATATTAAATTTATCATCCATTTGGAATAAAGTAGATAAGCGCGAATAAAGTTCACTATGTAACAAAATGTTAATGTAGTCTAAACCCTTGATATTGCTTCCTCCCACTCCGTTCCAGTCGCTGCGGACATAGTGATATTTAATTACGCCTGGCTACTGAGTTGAATCAGAGAATGAATTTGAAATATAGAGAAAATTGTGGATTAAAATTTGAGGTTTTCTATGACTTCCCTCTCCAGGAAAAGCAAACCAATCAACTCCTACTTCTTCTGTGAAAATAGGAAATCTGTTTATAACCCCACTTATCGGTTTATAAGTATCAATAAATACTTAGACTAATTACAGCTAATTTTTTTGCAACAACGGGTTTAATGACACTGAATTATCCAATTTCTCCATAAAATGATTGAAGTAATTTTGTATTTTTCTGCCAGTTAAGGTGAGTTTTGGCAAAATTAATTGCACCCTCACTTAACTTTTGATATAAAGACTCAACCTTCAATAACTGGCTCACAGAATCAACAATATTAACCGCATCAACCACAGGTAAAACCAAAGCATCTTTATGATTTTCCATGACTAAACCAATATTAGTAGCTGGCAAAACTACAGGTTTACCCATTGCTAAAAATTCTGGCAATTTACAGGGGAAACGATAATCATTAAATTGATCGGGTTTACCTGGTTGAATTAACACATTTGCTAAAGATAAAATTTCTGGCATTAAACTCCGATCTACATATCCTAATTCAATCACATATTGTCGCGCCCAACTATCATCATCTCCCAAAAAATTACAGAAATCTCTACCCGTTCTAATTAACACTGCAGGTTGACCTTTTCGGTTTAACATTGCCACTGCTAAATACAAACTTCTTACTTCATAAGTATTAGCAGCATGAACATTTCCAGTGTAAGAAAAAACTAAACTATTGTCAGGAACGCCAAATTTTTTTGCTATTTCTGGATTAGAATTTCTTGGATAAAAATGCTCAGTTTCTACTCCAGGCCATAAAATTAAACTCGGCACATTATTGGGCACAAATTCTTTTAACTTTTCAATAATAACTGTCACTCCATCGGCACTTGCTAGAAATTCTTTATATTTTTGAGGATGAGAAACATTATCGGGAATTTCTAGGGAACCATTAGCAGTAGCAATTTCTTGAAAAGGTTTATTTAAGTATTTTTCTAGAACATATTCCTCATTATCTTCCAAATGAATGACTAACTTAAAGTCATAAGCTTTCCGGAGTTTATGACAGTAATTTCTAGTAATTTCTCGAGGAGTCCACACATGAACAACATCGGGTCCTTGCTGATTTTTAAAGCATTCATTTAAGCGATAAAACTCTCCATATTCTGTCACTTGATATAAATTTTTTAAATCTTCTCCTACCTGAGAAACAGTTTGTTTATTTCTAGGTACAGCTACTACACAATTAAAACCAAATTTAACTAAATTATTAGCAAAATGATGCACATGAAGCGCACTATTAGAGTGGAAATCTTCGTAGAGAACAAATAAAATATTTTTCATTACAATCAGGGAGTAGGGAGTAGGGAGTAGGGAATAGGGGAAAAGAATTAATTATTTCTGTACAATAATCTATACAATAAGGGAGTAGGGAGTAGGGGAAAAGGATTAATTATTTCTATACAATAATCAATTTCTATACCATAATCTATGGTTAAGTTAACATATTTTCTTAGTCTTAGGAATAATCCCTATGATAAAAAATATAGCAGTCGAAGCAAAGATTAGGACATTTCTAAATCCTGAAATCCTTTGACATTTTACTATTCCCTATTCCCTATTCCTTAGCGCGTAGCGCTATATAAACTGAAATACATAATCATGGAGAAAAATTAATGGATCTAGTCAGACTCCAAAACTCACTGGACAATATCTCGTTTGCTATCTTATTTACCACAATGCTCATTTACTGGGTAGGTGCTGCTTTTCCTCGTATCCCTTATCTCTCAGTTTTGGGTTCTACAGGAATGGCGATCGCTAATCTCTGTATTGCAACATTACTGGGCGCTCGTTGGTTAGAAGGTGGTTATTTCCCTATTAGCAACTTGTACGAATCTTTATTTTTCCTGACATGGGGAATTACTACTATTCATCTTGTAGCCGAACATAATAGTGGTAGCCGCCTAGTGGGGGTCTTTACATCTCCCATTGCCATGGGTATTTCTGCTTTTGCTGCCCTAACTTTGCCCTCCAATATGCAGATATCTGAACCCCTAGTACCCGCTCTAAAATCTAATTGGTTGATGATGCACGTTAGTGTGATGATGTTGAGTTATGCGACTCTTATGGTGGGGTCTTTATTGGCGATCGCTTTTCTCATTATCACCAGTGGCCAAAAAGTAGAACTTAGTGGAAGTTCTTTTGGCACTCGTGCTTATAGAAATAATCATTTCATAAAGCACTCAAAAAATTTGCAACTGCAAACAGAAGGGGCTAACCTGAACGAAATTAAGAACAACCATGAACCTTTTCCCCTATCTACAAAAAATGGCCATAGTCAAACTGCTGTCTTGGAAATGACCCAGGTTACTCAAACAGTTGAGGCAGAAACCACGCTTTCACCTGAGCGTTTAAATATTGCCCAAACCTTAGATAACATTAGCTATCGTATCATTGGCTTAGGGTTCCCACTTTTGACTATTGGGATTATTGCTGGAGCAGTTTGGGCAAATGAAGCCTGGGGTTCTTATTGGAGTTGGGACCCGAAAGAAACTTGGGCCTTAATTACTTGGTTAGTATTTGCGGCCTATCTCCATGCTCGCATTACTAGAGGATGGCAAGGGCGAAAACCTGCTATTTTAGCTGCTACCGGATTTGCTGTAGTCTGGGTATGTTATTTAGGAGTAAATCTTTTAGGTAAAGGTTTACATTCCTATGGTTGGTTTTTTTGATTGAAAATAAATTGGGTATAAGAAGGAAAGAGGTAAGTCATTTCAGTTATCAGTTAACAGTATCTTCTACTGAATTATGAAGTTTTAAACACTGAATTTTCTTTTTTTTGTCTCCCTTCTAGGAACAAGACCTTATCTTCTGGTCAAAATAAAAAGTTATATTTTGTGGACTGAATACTTTGACAGTAAACTAATTTCAAGTGATTATTTCACATTTGATAGTTAGACACTATTAACTGATAATTGAATAAACTTTCTTCTTGCTTCCTTAATGCAGAATAAATCCAGGATAATTATTATTATGGAAACTGAAGTTAATCTACTAAATAATGATGATGTATTGTCTACAGGTGCTAGTCTTTTAATGTTTCAATGTACATTTAAAGTTAGTGAATATATAACTATGATTTTAACTAGATTAGAGTCGGAAAATTTATTTGAAGATGGGTTAGAATGTCAACTATTGAAACCTGGTTCTTACTGGAAAAAAGGAAAAGTAAAACTTCGTTTAGAATTTTATACGGAAACTTCTGATACTGTTTCAACAAAAAGTTTATCTAAAACTGTTGTTCCCTCTATTCCTGATTCTGAAGAAATACTACAGGATGTAGGAATGTGGAGTTAATTTTAAATAAATTACCACTCACTAATTAGTAGTTTTTATCTTAAACTTTTTAGTAGTTAATTGTATATTGTTTAACTGTAGTCATTAAATAAATACTTAAATTCAAGCTTTTAAATTTTAACTTCTGTGACTGATAACTGATAACTAAAATGACAAGCTATCGGACAGATTTTAGGAATGGAAAACAAACTTAATTTTCAAAAAAAAAATTACTCTGAACTGCTACTATATCTGGCTTTAAATATAGAAAACTTTCAAATATTACCCAAAATTAAATTAGAAACAGACTTACCCCAGACAGTTCGAGACAATATTAAAAGTTATTTTTGTACTTATAAGTCTGCTTGTGAATTTGCTAACCAGATATTCCTAGAAATTTATCAACCAGGAGCGATAAAAAAATACTGTCAACAAAGCAAAATAGGGAAAAAATTACCAACTGCCTTTTATATTCATATATCTGCCCTAGAACAACTTCATCCCTTACTGCGACTCTACGAAAATTTAGCTTATCGTTTGTATCTCAAAGCTGTTTCTAGACAAAAAGCTGATACCAATATCCCCACATTAATAAAGTTTAATTTTGATAAACCAACAATTTCTTATTTACACTATCCAGACTTTGATATTGACCCTCATCCTGCCTTAAAAACTAGCATTTCCATCAATCTGAATGATGGAAAAGTCGAGCAGAGAAACTACAGCAATAGTAAAAATCCTCCTGTGCTCCATCGGAAAGAAACTTTTGTTACTCCCGAATATCCCTACTACAAAAAATTTGCTCAATTAACTTCTGCTGAAGTAAAACTAGGACTGTTAGATAATACTCGTTTAATTGGTACTCGCCAAGGATGGTTAAAACACCTCAAAAATCATGGCATAGAAATTCAAGACTATCAAGTAATTAAGCATACTATTGAGATGCCAATTCCTCAAATAGAACGTCATAAAGCTGCGATAGTTCGTAAACAAATTTCTAAACCAGTCCGTTTAGCTGTAGAAGCAAATCTATTTACAGAAGGTAAAACTTTTTTTGACTATGGTTGTGGATATGGTGAAGATATCAAACAAATTGGTCAAAAAGGTTATTTAAGTGGAGGTTGGGACCCTTATTATTTGCCAGAAACTCCTTGTATTGCTGCTGATATTGTCAATCTTGGTTATGTAATTAATGTAATAGAATCTTTGGCAGAACGTAGGGAAGCTTTGATTAAATCTTGGGAGTTAACTAAACAAGTTTTAATTGTTTCTGCTCTGGTATTAATTGATGATAGTAAAACTGAGGGAAAACTTGCTTATGGAGATGGCATAATTACAGCTCGTAAGACTTTTCAAAAATATTATGAACAGGAAGAATTAAAGTCTTATATTGACCAAGTGTTAAATGTAGATTCGATTCCTATTGATTTAGGAATTTTCTTTGTTTTTAGAGATGAAGCAGAAGCTCAAAATTTCCGGGCATCTCGATTAAGAACCAATTTATCTACACCCAGAATTAGTTGCAAAAATAAGCGCTTTGAAGATTATCAGGAACAACTTATTCCTTTAATGAACTTTATGAGCGAACGTGGTCGTCTACCGGTTAGAGGGGAACTTAACGAAGAGACAGATTTAATTGCAGAATTTGGTAATTTTCGTCGTGCATTTCAAGTAATTATCCAAGCAACAAACTATCAAGAATGGGATGAAATAACAGATAAACGTCGTCAAGACTTGTTAGTATATTTAGCCTTAAATAAATTTGGTAATCGCCCCAAATTTTCCCAATTATCAGTAGTAGTAAGAAATGATATTAAATCTTTATTTGGTAGTTACACTAAAGCCTGTACCTTGGCTGATTTAATGTTATTTAGTTTAGGTGATTCTAACTTGATTAGTAAATGTTGTCAAAATAGCTCTATTGGTTATAAATCTGCTAATTATCTGTTAGTTCATGTTTCTGCTGTAGCAAAACTTGACCCTTTGCTGCGACTTTATGAAGGTTGTGCTAATCGTACAATTGGTGCATTAAATGAGGCAACTATCGTTAAATTTCGTCATAAACTACCGATAATATCTTATTTATTTTATCCTGACTTTGATCAGGAAGCTCACCCAGTTTTACATACAACTATGAATATCGATTTGCGAGACTTGAGCGTCAGCTATGAGGATTATACAAATGAATATAATCCGCCAATTTTGCACAGAAAAGATGCTTTTGTAACTCCAGATTATCCGCATTATGAAAAATTTGCCAAACTTACATTGCAAGAAGAAGATAGAGGGCTCTTCAATAATTTTAAACAAATTCAAAATAGACTGGGGTGGCTCAAATGTTTAGAGGAAAATTGTGTAGAAATTAAAGGTCATCGTGTTTATTGGCGTACTAATGTTGACCCTTATCAGTTAAAAATATTAAAGTCTGCTGATGCTGCTCGGAAGCGCAGAAGAAAACAAAAACTCAACAATTAATAATTAATTATTAGTTATTAACAATTGTAGCGCTATGTGCAAGGCAAAAATCAACTCCTCCCTAGCCCATCAGGGCTTTTTCTTAAAATGAAAAAGCCCTATTCGAGCAATTTAAAAAGCTGCTCTAACGCCCATATTTTCGTAATTAACCTTAGAGAATGAAACAGCTCTCTAACAGAAATGGAGTCTTATTAGTGATAGCTGACAGCTAATAGCTTATAATAGTGGGAATATATCAACTATAACTTAAAACCAATGAACAAATTATTTGAAAAACTGAATACCCAGGTGACAATTTTGGGAAGTCTTATCGCTATTCTTTGGATTGTTCAAATTATTAATGCCGAACTTTTAGCAGGAAAACTGAATTATTACGGCGGAATTCATCCTCAAAGTTCTATGGGAATTACTGGTATTTTTTTTGCTCCATTTTTGCATGGTAGTTATGGTCACTTAATAGCTAATATTGTACCACTAATCACTCTTGGTTGGTTAATTATGTTACGAGGATTTGGTGATTTTTTCTTTGTGAGTATTGTTACTATAATTGTTAGTGGTTTAGGTATTTGGTGTTTTGGTTCACCAGGTTCTATTCATATCGGTGCTAGTGGATTAATTTTTGGTTATTTCGGTTTTTTATTACTCCGAAGTTTATTTGATTTTAGTATTTTATCAGTTATTTTTGCCTTAACTGCTGGTTTTCTTTACAGTGGTTTAATTTGGGGTATTTTGCCTTCCGATCCTGATGTATCTTGGGAGGCACACTTATTTGGTTTTCTGGGTGGGATACTTGCAGCTCAACTTTTGGGCAAACGCAAAAGAAATAGTTAGGATTTGCTGAAAAAGTCTTATGGGTGAGGGTAGGAGTTAGCACTCAGGAGGAATAGGAATTATAGAGGAGGTAGCTGGAAGAATTGTTGGTCTATTTTTCCGCCCTTGTCTGCTCAAAATACTCACTTTTTCACCTTGAGTGAGGAAAAAGCTGGTACTTTTTTGACATCAAAAAGGCTTTAGCCTTTATATGTAAATGCTTTGGAGTTAATCAGTAATCCCTGGTTAGAATAGTATTTGTGCAAAAAAACTGAATCTCTGTTTGATTTACTAATAGTTGAACTTGGAATTATGAATTATATAATTTCCGGTTAAATACTTATAATAATAGACAATAGAAAATGAGGTAAAGAGTAGGAATATTCATAAAATTCACTTACAGAATAATATTATTTATAAGTAAGTGGAGCTCAGAGAAAGATAAATTGTTTAATTACTATAGCAATTCGCGCATTAGTTGTGACAGTTTTTATAATAGTTAATTTGAGCTCTTAACCTTGAAAAATATGACTCCTGACTTATGATTCCTGACTCCTAACTGCCACCAAAATATTACAACCGATTAGAGGATTACTATATCCTACATTTCTTATGTTCCGGTGTTTCCTCTAAATAATCATTTTCTATTTAATTTGACCTATCTACTTAACTTATATTCCATACTTCCTTGCTAGGCACGAAAAGTATTATAACATAGAAAAAAATAGCTAAGTATTTATACTAAAGCAAATTATCGATCTGAAGCAATAATTAATGACTTATTTGAAGGTACACTACTCTAAATCTCTATTTCCAGTTCCCAAGTTAAGGCGATCGCTAAAAACATAATCTTTTGTGCTACAAAATAAACTGCGGAATGTGAAATGTGGGTTTAAACTTGAGAAAGTAGTTTCTACTCTCAAATTGAAAGATGATGGAGCAAGTTCAGACTCTTAGAAAAACATATACTATTATCCAAGACTTAAAAAAGGGACATTTTGGCAAAACTTATCTAGCTGAAAATCAGCAGGCAGTTAACAAATCTCTGTGCATAGTCAAACAATTTCAACCTAATACCAGCGAACCTTCTATTTTAGAAGCAGCACGATGTCGGTTTGAAAAAGAAGCGACAACCTTAAAACAGTTAGGCAATCATGAACAAATTCCCCAACTTTTGGATCATTTTGAGGAAGACCAAAAATTTTATTTAGTTTACGAATTTATTGAGGGCCATGATTTAGGTAGGGAAATTACTAATGGTAAACAACTGCCTCAAAGTCAACTAATTATGTTGCTTTACGATGCCTTAGAAGCATTAGAATATATCCATCGTCAAGATGTAATTCACCGTGATATTAAACCCTCCAATTTAATCAGACGCAAATCAGACAATAAAATAGTAGTTACTGACTTTGGAGCAATAAAAGAAATTGAAACTTTGGTGTTATCTTCAAATGGAGAAGTACAAGCTTCTGTGCTAGGTACACCAGGTTATATGTCAGTGGAACATTTGGGAGGAAAGCCCAAAATAAATAGTGATATCTACGCCTTGGGAATAACAGCTATTCAAGCTTTGACAGGTGTTGCCCCAATAGATTTGCTACGTCATAGTAAAACTAATGAGATTTTGTGGCGGGAATTAGCAGCAGTAGAAGATGAGTTGGCAGATATTTTGGATAAGATGGTTTGCAATCAATATGAAGAACGCTACCAGTCTGCAACGGAAGTTCTGAATGACTTAGAGGAACTCTATAAAAACATACAAAATTCACAAAGAATAGGAACTATTCTTAATAGGCACTACAAAATTATTCGACTGTTGGGAGAAGGAGATTATGGTCAAACTTATTTAGTTCAAGATCAACAAAAACTTGATAATTCTCTATGTGTGATTAAACAGATTAAGCCTAAGTCAAAAAATCCTTTCCTCTTACAAGAAGTCAAAAAATTATTTGAAGAGGAAGCACAAATTATCTACAACCAAGGAAGACATGATCAAATTCCAGCAATACTAGATGAATTTGAGGAAAATCAAGAATTTTATTTAGTTCAAGAATATGTTGAAGGTAATAGCTTAAATTACGAAATCGATCAAGGTAAATTTAATGAAGTTGAAGCTACAAAGTTATTGGAAGATGTACTGCAAATTCTCACATTTGTTCATCGTCAAGTACTTCATTTAGATATTAAACCTTCTAATTTAATTAGGCGTTCTGATGGCAAAATTGCCTTAATTGATTTTGGGTCACTGAAACAACTTTCTTCTGTGACGTTAAATGACCAAAAGCAACTGATAATTACTCGTTTTGTGGGTACTCATGGTTATATGCCCAAGGAACAATATACAAGGAATCCTAATCCTAGTAATGACCTATATGCTTTGGGAATGACAGTTGTTCATGCTTTAACAGGTTTATTTCCAGCCGAAATAGGTCGAGACCCAAAAACTGGGGATTTGGGATGGCGGAATTATACTGAGGTAAGCAATAAATTTGCTGCTATTATTAACAGGATGGTAAATCCCTATTTTCGCGCTCGTTATCAAAGTGCAGATCAAGTTCTTAATGATATCTGGAATATTGGCAGTCAAACAGAACTTTTGATTGGGTCGGAAAATTCTATTTCTGTAGAACCAGAAATTCATAATTATACAGAAATACCGACAGAAAACTCTGCCAATTTAGAGCTGGATATTAATGTTCAGAATCAAGAGTTTGCCGAAACTAATAATGATAATATTCCGCCAGAAAATTCGGCTGTTAATCTTTCTCCTTCAACCTCTCTTAATTTAGCTTCCAATAAATCTGCCAGGAAAAAACGTTCCTTTCGTTTGTTGCCATTTTCTTTGATTTCTCTGGGAGCTACAGTTGTAATTGCTGGAATAATTTTCTGGTCTGAAATTCAATTTATTTACATACTTAATAAATGTAATAAATGGATTGAAGTAGAGCAACCGGAAACAGCAGAAAGTTTCTGTGCACAAGCTATAAAAATCAAACCAAATGACTCGAAGGCTTTAAAAAATAATGGGGATGTACTGTTTGATTTGCAGCGCTATCAAGCAGCTTTAGTTGCCTACAACAAAGCAATAGAAAATAAGCAAGATTTCTATTTAGCTTGGAATGGTCGAGGTTTGGTTTTAAATAAATTAGAGCGTTATGAACAGTCTTTAGATGCTTATGAAAAAGCCATTCAGATATCTACAAATAATTTCAAAGCTTGGAATGGTAAAGGGATAGCATTGATTAGTATAGGTCAGTTTGAAGAAGCATTAAAAGCTATTAATCAAGCTATTGCTGTCGATCCGATGGAACCTCAATCTTGGGAGAATAAAGGTATAGTTTTAGAATATTTAAAACGTAAGCTTGATGCCAGAAAAGCTTTTGAAGAAGCACTCGCTTTACTTGAACGAGAAATTAGAGATAACCCAGAAGATTTGGCAGCAATGGTTGACCGAGGTCAAGTATTGAGTAAACTACAGCGTCATCAAGAAGCATTAGCTTCTTATGAACAAGCTTTACAGTTAAACCCAGATTTTTATCGCGCTTCTATGGGAAAAGGTAATACTTTATTTTTCTTACAACGCTTTGAAGACGCTTTAGATGCTTATAAAAAAGCTACTGAAAGTCGGCCAAAGTACCACATTGCTTGGCATAACCAAGGTAGTTTTCTTGCTGATGGTTTACAACGATATGAGGAAGCGGTGACTTCTTATCAAAAAGCGATAGACATCGATCCTAGTTTTGCACCTGCTTGGCGGGATCAAGGTTTTGCTTTAATGCGGTTGGAAAAAAATCAAGAAGCTATAACTGCTTTTGAAGAAGCGATCACTATTAATGCTGATGATTTTCAATCTTGGGCTAGTCGTGGTATTGCCTTGACTAAGTTGAAGCGTTATGATGAAGGTGTAGTTTCTCTGAGGAAAGCGATCGCTATTAATTCTCAAGATCCGATAGCTTGGTCTAACTTGGGTTGGGCGCTAGGAGAAATGGAGAAATATAAAGAAGCGATCACTGCTTATGACAAAGCTATTGAAATTAAGCCAGATTTTGCACCTGCCATTAAAGCGCGTAAGAAATTGCAGCAAAAGTCTAGGAATTCTAGGAATTCTTGGTATTAAAAGATATTGAGTTGCTGTAGATGTTGGATCGTATCAGCTTAATTAGCATTCGACAAACTTTCCCCACCTAATTTTTCTTTTATAAGTATTCAAGCAAATACTATGCTAATTTTTTACTTTCTGCTATATTCCTGACTTCTCCCTAGTTATTTATAATTGTTTAACTAGACACAATATTAGTTTCTATAAATTGATTAAATAAATTTCGCAAAAATTAATTTTAAACCTTTGTAATTCTTAAGCTAAATATACCTCTCCAAAATAAAAATTAAGGTAAAATTGAGTAGCTAAGTATAATATAAAGTTATCGCAGTTTTCCTTCAGATGGAACATATAACAAAAACTACAAGCATTGTATGGGCCTGCCAATGAAAACTGCTGTAAAGTCCAAATATAATCAAAACTAATTATATATGAATTTACCTTCTTTTCTGTGGCTGTGGAAAATAGCAGCTTGGTCTATGGGTCTTTCCCTTTTTGCTTATTTATTATTAGCTATGACTGGTGGTTGGATGTTTTTTGCTCGCCATAACAAACAAAAACGCCCCCAATGGTTAAGACCATTTCATTATATTATTGGTGGAATAATGGTATTTTTAGTCATTTTGTTATTGGCAATTGGTTTAGTGGGAACTATTGGCTATTATGGTAACTTAGGTCATTCTGCTCATTTGCCTGCTGGTTTAACTGTTGTGACTTTAGTATTAGTTTCTGCCTGGAGTGCAACTCAGATTAATGCTAAACAAACTTGGGCACGATCGCTTCATATTACGACTAATATTATTCTGTTGTTGAGTTTCGCGACAGTATCTTTGACAGGTTGGAGCGTCGTGCAAAAATATTTACCTTAATTAAACGGTTTTAATCAGAGGTAATATCAAATCCGGTAGTATCAGTGTAATTAGATAAGGAGTCAGGAGTCAGGAGGGAAGAGAATTTAGAAAGATTGGGCAATAACTGAAGATGGAACATTTTTTTATACCGAATCAAACGGATTTGATATAATTATTCATTATCAATTATCAATTAATGAAAGGATGACATTAAAATTCACGTTGTAAAAATTCCACTGTGTTTTCATTAATTAGCACCCAACCACTCTTTGATAATAGAGTAACCTTTACCCACCAGGCCGTTTCATAGGATGCACCGTAACATGGTTTACACCAACCTGCATAAATATTACCTTGATATTCAAAGAAAATTTGACCCTCTGCTCGGTTTTGTAATACATTAATTTGGTCTCCTTTTTTAAGAGTCAGGTTAGTCGGTTTTCCTGATGAATAATAATCATCTCTCGAAAGATATTTGATATTTCCATAATTAGTTACTTCCAATTTTTGGGTTTCTTCAATAATGACAGGACCTGATTTGATAGTTTGGTATAGAGTTTCGGTAAAATTGAGGATAGTTCCCTTTTTTACTTCTAGTCCTGTTACAGGTGGAGAGTCTAAGTTAGGCTTAACCAATGGCTGGAGGTTCATTTTTGACTTAAAACGTGGGATACCTTCCCCTGGCCATAAACCAATCGAAAATAAAGCATCTGATTCATTAGAACTTGAAACTGGTTCCGATAAAGCTAAACCAGAAGATAAAAAAATCAAAAATGCTAAACATATTGAACGAACCATTTTTTCTCCTAAAATTTCATCGTGATTTATTCATATGAAAACTGCTGTAAGTCTAATACCATCTCCAGATAATCATCAGTATTTAAGGAACATGATATGAACGGTATGTCAACTGAGAATAGTTTAACTCTCCTCCTTCTCGCGCTTTAACAATTAGTTGACGATCTGGTGACAAATGACAAGTTGGATCGGTAGCGCTAGATTTTCCAGTCAGCAAAAAAGCTTGACAGCGACAACCCCCAAAATCAACATTTTTACGAGAACAGCTACGACAAGGTTCATCCATCCAATCAGTGCCACGAAAGCGGTTAAATGCTTCTGATTCAAACCAAATCCACTCTAAATTGCGATCGCGAATATTAGCAAATTTTAATTCGGGAATAGAAGTAGCCACTTGACAAGGTAAAATATCTCCCGCAGGAGAAATGACTATTGTCTGTTGTCCCCATCCATCCATACATGGTTTGGGATATTTTGCGTAGTAATCTGGTAGCACATAAACAATACCCATAGGAAAATATCGTTTCTCTACAGCAAGTGCAGTTGCTTTTTGAGCTTGCTCTAATTGAGCGGCTGTCGGCAACAGTGAACTACGATTGTAGAGTGCCCAACCATAATATTGAGTATTGGCTAATTCAACGCGATCTGCTTGCAACACTTTACATAGTTCCAAAATTTCTTCAATTCTATCCAAATTATGACGGTGCAGTACAACATTAATAGTTAGGGGAAATCCTAATTTTTTCACCAACCTTGCAGCAGCCAATTTTTGTTCAAAGCTGGCAACTCCTGCAATATAGTTAGATTGTTCTGCTTGGCTATCTTGAATACTTATTTGTACATGATCTAATCCACAATCTTTCAGTTTAGCTGCTCGCTCTGGAGTCAGAATTGTTCCTGCTGTAATTAAGCTGGTGTAAATTCCTCTAGAAGCTGCTGTTTCTACCATCATTTCCAAATCTTTTCGTAGAAGTGGTTCGCCTCCTGTGAAACCAAGTTGTAAAATTCCTAGTTTTGCAGCTTGATGAATCGCTTCTAACCAATATTCAGTAGATAATTCTTGATCTCTATTAATTTCACCATAATTAACAGGATTAGAACAATAGGGACATCGAAGCGGACAACGATAGGTTAATTCTGCAATTAGCGTTAACGGTCTATTAATTGTCATAAAAAGAGGGAACACGGAATAAGGAACATTTTGAATAGTGAGAATTAAAGCTCGTAGTAGGGCTTCAGCCCGAACTGTAGATAGGGCTGAAGCCCTACTACAAACAAAAACTTTTTTATAACTAATTATCCGAACACGACTTAAGTCACCTTTGAGCTTTTAATAGTCCTCGTTTGACTACCGATAACAATAAATTTTCCACTTCGCTAACATTTACATCACGAAATTGCTGCACTAATACTGCGACAATTTCATCTAGAGAATTATTTCCGTCACATTTTGAGAGTATGGCTGCCGCAGTTTGGTTTAAAGCAAGTGCGGCTTCGGGAAATAAAAGCCAATATTGCTGTCTGACTTCACTCCAATGCAAACGTACACCAGGAGCGAAAGCTAAATAATCAAGATTTTCCTGAACTTCCCTTTCTTCCATCATTTATCCTCCAAACAGGGACGTGTTTCACCTCTATCAATAGCATCTAATTGGCTCCATAGTAAATCACACTTGAATTCTAATGCTTTAACTGCTTGTTCTTGACTATGACGGGTTTTGCAGTTTTCCAGAACTAAATTGAGTGCATACTTTGCATCGCGGGGTGCTTTTTTCAACCGTACCCGGAAATATTCAAATCCAGCAGGATCTATCCAGGAATAATCAGATTCTAATGCTGCTAATCGTACTTTAATGGCATCGGGACCAAATAGCTCTGTTAAAGATGCAGCGATCGCTATAATCCACGAATTATTGCGACAAAAATTTACATAAGCATCTACAGCATAGCGAACGCTAGGTAACACATGAATTTCATCAAGTAGTTCGGAACGAGATAAACCTACAGCTTCTCCTAATTGTAGCCAAGCTTCGATACCACCTTCTGCTTCGGAGCGTCCATCATGATCTATAATTCGCTCAATCCATTCTCGTCTTACTTCCCGATGAGGACAGTTTGCTAAAATAGCAGCATCTTTGAGGGGAATATTTTTTTGATAATAAAAACGATTTGCAACCCAATTTCGTATTTCTGTGGGTGTTAATAATCCTTCATTCATTCTCCTGTGAAAAGGATGTAAATGATGATAGCGGGATTTTTGGGAATATAGTACGGATTCAAATTCTTCTTTTGTCCAAGAAGGTTTTTCAAGTTCGTGTTTTAGTAATTGCATTATTTATAGGGAATAGGGAACAGATTATTTCAGTTATCAGTACCTCTGGCTGTTTGCGCAGCATGACCTAGGAAAGCCAGAGGCTTGAAATAATGAAATTTATTTTTTTCACCCCCTTAAAAGGGGAGGCTTTAGACCTCTTTTTTTGGTAATATCAAATCTGGTTATCGGTATAAAAAAGCAGAGAAACCGGGTTTGTATCAAATGCCCTACAATAGTAACATTAATCTCCCACAAACCCGGTTTCTGGGTTCGCCTGCGTAAGTCATGTTGAATTAACTACAATTCAATGCTTAATCCATCATAAGCAACCTCCATACCTGCTGCTTCAACTATTTTGTGTTCTGTTGAATTAGCAATGAGAATGGGATTGGTATTGTTGATATGGGTAAAAATTTTCCGCTTGCAGGAAAGTTTAGAAAGAGGAATTAAACTACCGTCATCTCCCGAAAGCGGTAAATGTCCCATTGCACGAGCTGTTCGAGTAGACGTTCCTAATGCTAGCAATTCGTTATCTTGCCAAAATGTTCCATCTACTAAGATACAGTCGCTATTCTCCAAGCGCTCCAGTATTGAATTGCTCAATTCAGCTAGTGCTGGAGCATAAGTTACAACACCACCAGTATCGCGATCACGAAACGTAAATCCAACTACCCAATTCCCCTCTACTGGAGAACTAGAACGCATATACTTCGGTGCTTTGCTAGGAAGTGAAAAGGCTTCTACTTCTAAACCTAAGTTATCATTATTACTCAAATTTACTTTTGAACCTGGTTCGATATTAATCCAGTTTACCCCGCAGTAATTTTTCAGCACGCGAAGCACAGAAAAACCCTCAGTTAATCCCTGCTTCACAGCATCTGTCCCATAGATTTGCAGGGGTTCATCCGCTTCTCGTAAAATCATTAATCCTGCTGTGTGGTCAATTTCCCCATCACTTAGCAGAACTCCCGCAATAGGACTAGAACGAATTGAATTGGGGACTTCATCCCGGAGTCGTTCTAGTTGTTGACGCACGTCAGGGGATGCGTTTACCAAAAACCAAGAACCATTATTTGCTCTAACAGCAAGAGATGATTGAGTGCGCTCTTGTGCATTCATATCTCCCGCACGAGTAGATTGACAACCGTTGCAATTACAGTTCCATTGAGGAAACCCGCCTCCAGCAGCAGAACCAAGAATACGTACAAGCATTGATTTTATTTACCAATTAATCCAATTTTTGAATGTAAGCTGTGACTTCCATACAAAGCGAAAATTCTTCAAAAGATGGTGATTCCCATACTGTTGCTGGTTTAAATTCTGGTGAGTTATGAGAATTGCTATTACCTTTTTTAGTATTAATGTTTGGAAGGTTTATATCTTTATTTCCACAGATTGAATAATTGTTTGTGTTATTCATAATTACTCCTAATTGATGAAAATTTATTTTAATTTGTAGGTTCAATGGTTATAAGTTGACCATTTTGCTCATCTGTCAAAACGTACAGTCTTCCATCGGGACTTTGACGTACATCGCGCACTCTGCGACCGATAGGAATAGATTCTTCTCTAACAACATTGCCGTTTGCATCCAAATCTATACGACGAACATCGCGAGAGATTAAACCTCCTGCAAATACATCTCCTTCCCATGCTTGAAAGCGTTTGCCAGAGTAAAATGCTAATCCTGAAGGAGCGATAGCAGGAGTCCAAACTACTTTTGGATCGATCATTCCTGGTAGCGATCGCTTATCAGAAATCTCACCTCCAGTATATTCTCTACTGTGGGTAACTAATGGCCAGCCATAGTTTTCTCCTGCTTCCACAAGATTTAGTTCATCACCACCTCTCGATCCATGTTCAGTAGACCACAATCTATTAGTAGCTGGATCTAAAGCCATTCCTTGAATGTTGCGATGTCCATAACTCCAGATCGCTGAATCGGCATTGTCAGATGCAGCAAAGGGGTTGTCTTGTGGTATTGAACCATCATCGTTTAAACGAACAACTTTACCCAAATGAGAATTAAGATTTTGAGCTTGTTTGCGAATCAAGTCCCCATCAAGTTTATTTGGTGGATTACCACCATCTCCAATGGCTACTAACATGGTATTATCTGGTAGCCAAACTATACGCGACCCGAAATGTTGACCCCGTGCTTTTGTTTGAGAAACTTCAAAAATAACCTCCCAGTTTTTTAAACTTGACCCATCAAATGTTGCCCTAGCAACTCTGGTACGGTTAGCTTGGTTGCTACCATGAGAGTAGGTAAAATAAACCAAGCGGTTTTGTTGAAAGTTCGGATGCAGCGACACATCCATCAAACCTCCTTGACCAACTGCGAAAACTTCTGGAACTCCAGCGATGGGATTGGGGTCTAAAGTTCCATTACGAACAATTCGCAATCTCCCCGGGCGCTCGGTAATTAACATTGCCCCATCTGGAAGCCATGCCATACTCCATGGTCTTTCTAAACCTTCCAATACCGTTGTTGCTTTAAAATTTTCAGCAACAGCAACATTATTGTCCGATAGTAGTGGATTATTAGATAGTGAGATATTGGTATTCTCTGGAGTAGATGATTGAAAAGTGCTTTGTGCCGAAGACGAATTATTTGTAGAAGAACAACCTACAAGAGCATATAGAATAGTTGCGCTTAGTGTTCCTGTTATTAAGCGAGTGATGTTACTTTTCATCAGTTGTCAAAGCTATATCAAATAGAAACTGTCTTTTTTTCCTTTTTTCTTAAACTTGGGAAATCCACGTTTAGGAATAGTCAAAAAATTTTTAAATGCCCTCTCTAAATCTCTTAATGCTTGTTGAGGAGCACACTTTGATACTTCATAGTACCAGGGATTTTTACTTTTAACGTCCCTCACCAAACGCTTATGTAAAGTGATAGCACTAGGGCGTTTCTGCCTTGATTCATATTCAGTAATACAATAGACTAATCCCCAGTTATAAGCATGACAGGCTACACCTGCGTGTTTGGTAAGTATGGTTTTTTGATAATTGTTAACTTTTAATTTAGTCTTGATTGATTGCATTTCAATTGATATGCCACCTCTTTTAAGAGTTTAATAAGTTAGACATAAATCTAGTATATCAGAGTAAATGTCTATATGAAACTATTGATTTATTTGTGTCATACTATACCAGTACGATAATTTTCTAACCATTGACTCGACTCATATCAGGGTAGCGATCGCCTACTGCTACTCCCTGGGGTGCAACAGTTTCAATTTGCTTTAATTCCTCTGGAGTCAAGATAATATCGGCAGCAACTAAATTTTCTTCTAGATATTTGCGTCGCTTAGTTCCAGGAATCGGTACAATATTATTCCCTTGAGCAAGTAACCAGGCGATCGCTAGTTGAATAGGTGTTACTCCTTTTGCTTTAGCTATCTCTTTAACCTGCTCAACTACTGCCAAATTTCTGTTAAAGTTCTCTCCCTGGAAACGCGGTGAGTTGCGCCGGTAATCATCTTCTGGAATATCATCGGGACTTTTAAATTGTCCAGACAAAAAGCCGCGACCCAAGGGACTGTAAGCCACAAAGCCAATACCTAGCTCACACAAAGTGGGTAATATCTCTTCTTCAGGTTCGCGACTCCAAAGGGAATACTCTGTTTGCAAAGCGCTAATTGGATGTACAGCTTGAGCGCGACGAATAGTTGCAGGTGCAGCTTCAGATAATCCCAGGTAACGTACCTTACCCTGTTTCACTAATTCTGCCATTGCACCTACAGTATCTTCAATTGGTACTTCTGGATCGACGCGGTGCAGATAATAGAGATCGATAGTATCAATACCTAAACGTTGTAAGGAAGCATCACAAGCTTGATGCAAGTATTCTGGTTTTCCATTAACGCCTTGAAAACTGCCGTTTTCTCCGCGAACAATGCCGAACTTAGTGGCTAACACTACACGTTCACGACGGTTGGCGATCGCTTTACCAACTAGCTTCTCATTATCTCCTAGTCCGTACATATCAGCCGTATCAAGTAATGTTACTCCCAGTTCAAGAGCACGGTGAATTGTGGCGATCGCTTCTTGTTCATTACGTCCACTATAAAACTCTGACATTCCCATGCACCCAAGTCCAAGAGCTGAAACTTCTAGTCCTTGAGTACCTAGTTTACATATTTTCATTTTGATTCTCCAATTTATCTTAATTAATTGATTGAGACTTTGACTCTGTTGGTTGTACGATCAAAATTTTCTGCAACTATACTCTAGTATCAATTTGTTGCTAACTCTCCACAGTATTACAGTTGTTAAACCAACTCATATTATGTTCAGTTAAATAGTTATTATAATTACAGTTCGTAGTAGGGCTGAAGCCCTACTACAAACCATATACTTTATTATAAGTAATTATCCGAACATGATATAACATTATACTACTCAAAGCTAGATAATGAATACGTGTTTTAGTAACAGTAATTAACATTTTTAAAGCTGTTTTTAGCAGCTTTTACCTTGTCTCTATGTTTTCTATCAGTAAGGCCATTTTATTTATTAAAATTCTTTAGATATTACAACTTCCATTGTTATACATACTGGTCTGTATGTCAACTTAACTTCCCCTTTGACAAAACAGCACAATATATGCTGTACAAGATATACGTCGAATTGTCTACCCAGATTTACTGGGTACAAATTAAAGAAATTCCTAATAAATCTAATACTTTTTGTTGTACTGGAGTTGGTCGAGTTATCTGGGAAAAAACATATTTTCCACTCTCTAAAGTACACTCCACTTTGTTCAAGCAAATTGTTCCTAAATCTTTCATTAAAGTACAAAAACTATGAACGGGAAATTGCTCTTGGTTCCGTTTTTTTCTATCTTTATCAACCGCAGAATAACTGGGATGAACTTGAATAATATGTTTATAATTATCATTAATATACCTCTCCTAAAAAGAGGGATTAGGGGGAAATAATTGATTATTTATGTCCGATAATTGATTTTATTTTTTATTATCGGAAATGTCTAATAGAGCCTGAATTATCTTCATTTATCAAATTTTATAATTGCTGTAAGCCCCTCTAAAAATTTCAACATTTCCACCTCAAAAAAAACATTAATCTTCAGTCAAGCTAAACTCTTCAAAAGTCACAGAAAAACCATTCCCATCAGGAGAAGCACACATCAAACCTACCTGCAACTGATTTGCTGTAGTCAAATAAGCTAACCTCAATAAACTATAACTTTCGCCATCCAGGGAATATTCTACTTCCACTGTTTCCCCATTCCGTTTTAAACGCAACCAAATACTTTCTGGGTTTTCGGACAACGGCACCACTGACCAGTCAGAATATTCTCTTGTCACTACAGCACTCGCTTGTTGCACACCATTGACAAACTCAATACCACATTTTAACCAGGTCTTCTCATCAAAACGCACCATTAAACCTGCTTGGTCATATAATGTTTGATATTCACCAGTAACTTTCACTTTCGCGATAAAATCACCTGTAATATTCCGATAATAAAAATGACCATTATCCCGAATAAAATCATAGTGAGTCACCCGCCAAAAATCAGTTTTTGCTCCCGTGGTAACTTGAATTATTCCATCTTGCTCACTCCAGACGGGAGGTGTATTATACCATTGCATCACATTTGTTGGCGTTGGTGCAGAAATACTCAGCACACCACCATTCATAATATCTTGATATGAAATTTGCCAACCTGATACAGGTTTAGCATTGAGTAAATAAGGTTCAGAATGAGTACCTTTTTGGATAACGAAATTATTGCCATTATCTAAATGTATAGTCCCTTGGGAAAAATGCAAATATCCCAAATCAAACATTGGCGTACCCGGAGTCACTTGATACAAACCCAAGGAACTGAGAATATACCAAGCAGACATTTGCCCACAGTCTTCATTGCCAATAATACCATCCGGTGTCGCTTTGTACATTGTGGTAAGTATTTCCTGCACATAAGCACGAGTCAGATCGTTGCGATCGACAAAATTGAAAAGATAGGGGATATGATGACTGGGTTCATTTCCGTGAGCATATTGCCCAATTAATCCCGTAATATCAGGCAGTTCATTCCCTTGACTACTATCCAGAGAAAATAGTTTTTCCAGTTGTGCTAAAAATTCTGTGTTTCCACCCATCAGTTGAATTAAGTCAGGAATATTATGGGGTACAAACCAGGTATATTGCCAGGAGTTACCCTCAATAAATGGAGACTCCCATGCTGCTGCAAACGGATCGAAATTATCCCAACTCCCATCCTGACGTTTCGGGCGCATTAATTTTTGACTGGCATCGAATACTTGACGGTATGCTTGAGAACGTTTTTCATAACTTTCTGCCAGACTAATATTTCCGAAAGTTCTGGCTACTTGAGCGATCGCCCAATCATTGTAGGCAAATTCTAGAGTCCGCGATACTGACCAGTTAACATTAACGTCTGAGGGAACAAAACCATAACTACGATAGGCATTTAATTCTGCTTCATTTCTATTCATCGTGTCGATCATTGCTCCTAAAGCCCACCAATTATCATAGTTCCGCAAACCTTTGGTAAAAGCATCTACAATAACACTAATAGCATGACGACCAACCATAGTTTTAACGTCTTTTTCTCCTAATTTCCATTTGGGTAGGGAACCAACTTGGTCATAATGTATCAACATAGATTTGATATATTCATTAGTTTCTGTAGGTTCCAGCAAAGTCATCAATGGGTGGAGAGCGCGAAATGTATCCCATAGGGAAAATAGAGTATAGTTGGTAAAACCTCCGGCGGTGTGAATGCCTCCATCCGCTCCCCGAAATCGTCTGTCTACATCCATATATATATGTGGAGCTTTATAAGTATGGTAGAGGGAAGTGTAGAAAATGATTTTATCTGTTTCGTTTTCGGTTTCAATATTAATTTTTGCCAGTTTTTTCTGCCAGAGTTCCTTGCTGGAGTCAACTGTTTCATAAAATTGCCAGGTGGGAATTTCTTGAGCGAGGTTTCTTTGCGCCCCATTAATATCTACTGCGGAAATACCAATTCGGACTTTGAGATCGGAAATTTCCCCTAATTCTAGATATGATTGAATATATTTGTTATTCGCACTGTTAAGTGGATTAAGATTTTTTCCATCAGTGGAAATATACATTTTTTGAATTGTTTTATTTATTTTGATATAAAAATAAATTCTTTGTTCTGGCGACCAACTTTGACTGATGCGACTCCCAACAATGGTGTATGGATCTAATAGTTTGATACTAGTAGAGAGAGTTTTTTCGTCTCGGCGATGAACTAAGTCTATGAGCAGGTTAACTTTAGCATTTTCAGGAAAAGTATAGTAGTGAAAACCACTCCGTTGTTTAGCTGTAAGTTCGACTTGTACTCCTGAGTTTAATTTAACTTTGTAGTAGGCAGGAGAAACTGTTTCTGAATTCTTGTCAAAGCGTTCCCGATAACCTGAGTCTGGGTTTTCCAGAGTTCCCGGTTCCAGTACCATCGAACCAATTTTTGGCAAAATTAGAATATCTCCATAGTCTGCAATACCCGTACCGCTTAGGTGAGTGTGGGAAAAACCAAGAATACTACGATCGCTATCATAGTATCCGGAACTGGCATCCCACCCTTCGACTCTAGTATCCGGACCAAGTACGACAAAACCATTGGGAACACTTGCCCCTGGATGGGTGTGACCGTGGCCGCCCGTACCTATTAGGGGGTTGACATATTTGAGGTTATCTGTAGTTGGTGTGTTTGTGTTAGTCATAAATTGGTGAAGGAGTAGAAATATACAGGACTCACGCAGAGACACTATAACAGTGTTCAAAAACTATAACGTTATAGATATGTAATGTTTAGAACTCAAAAATGCGTAAGTCCTAATAAAGTTATATCATTTCCGATCTTAATAGTATTACCAAATAGTTGAATGGATGAAACTAAGCAAAAATTCTTATTGCGCCATACGCAATAGAAACACAGACACCTCAAAATTACCATTTTCCTCTAGGCAAAAATTCCTATTGCGCCATACGCAATAGAAACACAGACACCTCAAAATTACCATTTTCCTCTA
>NZ_JBNHER010000256.1:37682-49306 GCF_050015975.1 Dapis purpurea BLCC-M126
TATTGCGCCATACGCAATAGAAACACAGACACCTCAAAATTCCCATTTTCCTCTAGGCAAAAATTCCTATTGCACCATACGCAATAGAAACACAGACACCTCAACATCCCATTTTCCTCTAAGCAAAAATTCCTATTGCGCCATACGCAATAGAAACACAGACACCTCAAAATTCCCATTTTCCTCTAAGTAAAAATTCTTATTGCACCATACGCAATAGAAACACAGACACTCAAAATTCGACCTCAAACTCTGTCCTAACTAAAAAAACTACTGCTATATTTCCTGACTACAGGTGGCAAACTGTAGAGATTTTCTTGTTTTTCGATGAGGGAACGCCGAGATAAAGATTGTAATGTGTTGAGTAAATCTGATGGTGATGTTTCTGTAGTTTCTAACAGTTGCGCCAGACTAATAGGTTGATTTTTTGTTGCCAAGAGTGACAGAGTTTGTTTTTCTGATTGAGAGAGGCGATCGCTTATTTCCTGTAAAATATCTTTCAAATCTTCTGGTAACAAAATGGTATCATCGGGCAATAACTCAATCAAATTTTCTTCCAACTCTTGAATCTGACTTGCCACACTTTTTAACCATAAAGGGTTGCCTTGGTAGCAGTGAATGAGTTTTTCCCAATTTTCAATTTCTGTTAAACCATAATCTTTGAGTATTTCTCTGGCGCTGGCGATATCTAAACCAGTTAGTTGCAAAATAGGAATGGAAGTTTTTTTGCTTTTTAGTTGAGCAAGTTTAATGGGTTGTTCCCAACCTATTAATAGCAGGCAACTTTGATGGGATAATTTTTCTATTTGTTTTAAAAAGCAGTCATAGTCTTCGTATCCTGGTTTGTACTTTCCTGCCAACTCCCCACTACTGAAAAGGTGATGAATGTCATCCAAGATGACTAAACAGCGATACTTTTGTAAATATTTGATTAGGGGTAAAAGTTTTTGTGTGTTTTTGAGTGAATTTTGTTCTTGAGACTCAGAGAAAAACTGAACTAAGTCAGCTTGAAATTCGGCAAAAGTGGGGGATGTTTCGAGACTGCGCCAAATTACATAGTCAAAATTATCTTTTATTTGTTGAACGAGTTTTACTGCTAATGTAGTTTTGCCGATACCAGTTATACCCGTGAGTGCGATGAGACGATAATGTTGTTGTAAAATCCAGGTGGTTAGGGTTTCGAGTTCGCTGTTGCGGTTGTAGAAGTCGCCTAATTCTGGCATTTCGTCTAAGTCTTGATGTGGCGTTGGGTGTTGTTTGGGGTGAGATTTTTGTTGGTTAGGTTGGTGTGAGTTTGGTGTATCTGGGGGGTGTCTTTCTTTTTCACAGATGTTAAAACTGTCACTCACTACAACATCTTGTGCCAGGTTTAAAATGTTAGAGTTTTGCCACCTCTCTATTGCTGAACGAAAATTTGATTTAGTAACCTTTTCCCCTAACTCTTCTGAAATTATCTGCCATAATTCTGCACTAACTTTTCTTACATTACCTTCAGAGCAATCAAATTGTTTGGCAATATCTTGGTAAGTCTCCCTTTGTAGAGTTACTTTAAGCACTGCTTGTTGTATGTCACTTAGAGGTTTGCCTGTTTTCTCAGAAACTATTTGGTTGGCTATTTTTATAACTTCTTCCAAGTTCATAGGATAAGGGGAGGTATGTTTTTTGTATTATCACTTGCGTTGGGTAATAGTCTAGTACATTTTTAACATTTTTCTACAAAAGTAGATAAATTTGAGTCAGAACAAAAGTAACAAATTTGAACATTTTTGGACTAGACAAAGCACGGATGTAAAGACAATAATAAAGAAAAGATTAAACCATAGATTTAAGGATGAAATGGTAAGTCTTAATCCCCTGTAGCATTCATATTAAATGGTGGTTGAAATCTGATTAAAAATTATACTATTGGAAGATAAGATGATGATGATGATGAAAGATAATAATAACGAAAATAAGAAAGACAACGATAACACAGTAAAGGAATTCGGAGAGGGATTCGCAAAAGGATTCGGAGAAGGTGTAGGAAAAGCTGCAGGAGCTGCAGTAGCAGGTGCTATCTTGGGTGGAGTTATTGGAGCAGTGATTGGAGGTCCAGCAGGAGCTGCAGCAGGATCAGTTGCTGGTGCAGAAGTTGGATCGTCCTTGGGTGGTGGTGCTTAGGTATTCAGATTGTAGGTTGGGTTAAGCGACAGCGCAACCCAACAAAAACCTAAACTGTATCTATATTATGTTGGGTTTCGTTCCTCCATCCAACCTACATGAGTAGCGCTCTCCAAATGATTACTCTAAAGATACATAACTAAACGCAGACCTTCATCAACATTCTCCTGCAACTCCTCCGATAAAGAACCAACTCGTTGTTCTAAAAACAATTTATCCAGAGTTATCACTTGAGATACATTAGCAACAGAATCTCGTGGTAGTCCAGTTGCTTTTTTTGGCAGCAAAACATTTCCGGGTGCTTCTGCTAATTCTAGATTTGAAGTGATAACCACCACTATTACAGTTTGAATCAAGCTACGATTAAAACTGTCATTTTGAACGATTAATACTGGTCTGCGATAACCTGGTTCTGAACCAAGAGGTTGAGGAAGTGTTGCCCACCAAATCTCTCCTCTATACATTACCACTCTTCACATCTCAAACTGCTAAACTGCATCTTAGCAATATTCTCATCTAAGTCAGAGGAGTTTTGACTGTAAACACTATTAAGTTTTTCGGTAATCTCTTCTGGCAAAGGTTCGTTAAAATCCTCCGGCACGACAAATTTGCCTCTATCCTGCCCCAAACTAGCTAGTCGGTTAGACGAGGTACGAATAGGTTCGGCAGCAGGAGCGACTATATCCCCTAATATTTTACCAGTTCCTTTCATTACCCCACTGGAAGGACGTTTAGTTTCAGTGATAGCAGGATAAACGATCACTAATGGTTTTCCTTGATGGATAATAGTTAGTGGAGTTTTTGTGCGTTCGACTTCTATAAATAGAGTCTGTAAACTTTCGGGTAATTCGTCAGTAGTAATTTCTGCCATTTTCAAGTAATTTCTCTTATAGCTTTACTAGTGTAAATTTTACCACGTCTCTTTCTGAGTAGCGATCGCCTCAGTAAAGTATTTGGCTAAAGTAATATTTTTATAAGTCAAAAACAAGTATTAAAAAGTTGAGTTTCTTTAGCAAAATCCCAACCTTTTTGAGTAACTACAACATACATCTTTCTTTCTTCCTTCTCTCTTCTTCCTTCTTCCTTCTAAACTGCTTCTCCAATTAAAGTAAATGCAGCCCAATTTTTAACTTCAGGAAACTTTTTTAGGGTTGTTAACATTGCCTGTCTTAGAGCTTCTGCTTTATTTCCAGTAACATCTAATTGACGATAAAATTCCACCATTAATGACTGAGTGGCATCGTCTGGAACTTTCCATAAAGAAACCACAATACTAGGGGCACCTGCTGCTAAAAAAGAACGAGATAATCCTATTACTCCATCCCCTGTAATTTCACCACGCCCTGTATCGCAAGCACTTAATACTACTAATTCAGCATTCAAATTTAGTTCTAAAATTTCATAATAAGTAAGGAATCCATCGTTATTTTTGTCTGGAGTAAATGCTAATGCTCCTGGTTTTCCTAAACCTGTAATATCTGTTAGTAAACCGTGAGTTGCTACATGAATAACTCGTGCATTTTCTATTTGTTTTTTTACTAAACTTTCAGTTGCTATATCCCCAATTACTGCTTGAGTTTCTAGAAAATTAGCTATTTGTTTTGCTTCTGCTTCAGCACCAATTAAAGGGTCTAATGGTTTTTCGTTTAGTTTAGGCATTGATGGATTTCCTATTACTAAATTTCCCATATCGTTATTTCGGGGTAAACCAATAATTAAATCATTTTTGGGGTTAGCTTTTTGATTTTCAACTCGTTTTTTGTGAGTTAATTCTAATATTTGAATTGCTGGTGCAGTTAGAATTGTATGTTTTTCGATTAAGTATTTTTCTTGATTATCCATCAAGGCAACAAAGGGAATTAAAAATAACTCTCCTTGGGGTATAAATATTACCCGTTCTTCAGGATTACTTGGGAGAATATCTGCAATAGGTTCAATTAATAATTTGTGCAGTTTTTTGAGTTGAGATTGTGGTTGATATGGTTTAACCAAAAGTTTCCGACGAGTCTCTATAATTAGGTCAGTTAAAGTCTTATTTTCTAGAACATATTTAAACTCTATTTGGCGAAATACTATTTCTCCTGTTGGTTGAACTACCCAGATATAAAGTTGGTCTTCAATAATAGAATATTCAACTATTGTTGCAGCTTGTTGGGCAGCTATTTTTTTAATTTGTTTGAAGGTTGGAGGTTCAATATTGGCTTTAGTAATAGCTTTTGAAGAAAGGCGATCAAATAATAGTTCTACAAATGCTCTGGCACGACCTCGTTCAGAAATTTCTAAAGCATCTTCTATTTTATTTTGTTTAATTAAAACTTTCTGTAATTTACTATAAGTATCTGCTTGAGTGTCAAATAGTGAAACTTTTAATGAGTCATTACTACCTATTTTTTCTCTGATTGATTCTTTGACTTTGATTGCCGAACGCAAGTTTTTTTCTGCTTGTTTTAAATCTCCTTTTGCTAAATAAGTTATGCCTAAACTTTTGAAAGCTTCTGATTCTCCATAGATTTCTTTGGTTTCTTGAGAAATTGCTAATTGTTCCTGAAAATAGTTAATTGCTTTGTCATTGTTTCCTAAAGCTAAATAATTCTGACCTAGTTGATTAAAAGAGGCAGATTTTGTGTAAAGGTCATTTGTCTTAGTCGCGATATTATCAAAAAATTCTATTGCTTTATCATGTTTTCCTAAAGCAGTATAAACACCACCAACATAGAATGCTTTTCTCCCCATTGCTGCACTTTGTTCATAGTATTTCATAGCTTTATTGTAATTTTTTTGAAAATAGTAAATATTCCCGATTCCTTCCAAAGCACGAGCTTGAATATCTGAGTCCTTAATTTCTTTTCCTCTAGCTAAATATTGATTTTGATATTCCAGACTTTTCTCATAATCTCCTAAATATAAATAAGGTTGTGATATGTCATATAGTCTTGCTGTAGCTGCATAAAAATCATCAATTTCTTCAGCTAACTTCAAACTTTGCTGATAATAATCAATGGCATTAACATAATCATTCAACCAATAATAAGCCCATCCTAAACTAGATAATACTTGTACTTCCCCAGATTTATCTCCAATTTCTTGATAGATTTTCAGAGATTTTTTAGCAGTTTTTAAACCTTTTTGATATTCATTAGCATAGCTTACTAAATTATCAGCTTCTAATCGTAATCTTTCAGCTTCTGCTCTTCGAGAGTCTACTTGTCGCAGGCGATCATTATCTACACATTCATCCCAGGAGCGTTCATATCCTACATAAGTTATACAATATTCATTATTTTTGACCTCAAAAATCTTGGCTAAATACCATTGCTTCTTCCACAAAACTTCTACATATTTATTAATTTGATAATTATTATCTCTCTGAGAAATATCGGAATTATTTTGTTCTATATTTGTATTCGTATTTCGACGATAACCTTCCAGTCGCAGTCTTTCTGCATCAACTTTTCTAGGGTCTGCAATGCGAATACGAACTCTATCAATACACTCATCCCAAGAACTTTCATAACCTACATAAGTTATACAATATTGATTATTTTTGTTATCAAAAATCTTGGCTAGATACCATTGATTTTGCCATAATACTTCCACATATTGATTGAGTCGTAATATTTTTTCTGTAGAATTTTTATCTTCAATAGGACGAATCCGATCGCTACCTATACATTCATCCCAGGAACTTTCATAAGTTGGATAAGTAATACAATATTGATTATTATTAATTTCTAAAATTTTTCCTAGATACCAGTTTCCTTCCCAAAGCACTTCCACATAATCCCCTACTTTATAACTTTGTGCTAACAAAAAAGACCGCTCAAATTGTAATTTTTCTGATATTTCTGAGGATTTTAAAAGTAGATTTTGCCAGTTTTTAGCTATTGAAAAAAATTCAGATGCCCTAGCTTTTTCTGGAATAGTCAAACTTGAAACTACTAATAATTTTACTAAGATTATAATTGATAATTGACTGAATTTTTGAATAGGTTTAGTCATAATAGCTAACTCAAATAATGGCAATTTTTATACTGATAAATACAGCGATAAAACATCGTACACTGTAAATCAATAGAAAACTGAAAGAGGCTAAAACTAGATTCAAAGGAAACTATTATTCCCTTCATTTCTAGTTTTAACCTCTTTATCTAACACTCAGCAACAGTATGATTAAAGATTCACAAATTGCCAGTCTATGCTAATTAGAACGTTACGCATTAAGGTATTTGACATTTATAAATCCTGAAACTCTTTGAGAATCTACTATTCCCTATTCCCTATTCCCTAGCGCGTAGCGCTATAGATAAAATGACCAAGAAATAAGGTCTCAAATTTTTCCTTGGATAGGGAATAAAAACAATAAACTTGAGTATTTTAAGCCTCTAGTTTCAGCCGTTTCTAATGATAACTATTAACAAATAACTGAAATGACCGCTACAGATGCAAGTTTCCCAATATTTACCAATCAAAAAAAATCCCTAGACTTATCTATCGGGATTTCTTAATACCTGAATTTTGACCTGATGAAATTAACTGTAGTTGCAAAGGTTGACTTAGGTGACGCTCTTGATAGCTCAACATAAAAGCATCTAATGTTCTTCGGAAATCTTCTCGTGCCTGAAAATGATCCACTCGATTAACTATTTGGCCATCCTCAAATAAAATCAAAGTAGGCAAAGTTTTCAGTTGATAGCTACTAGCAAGCTTTAAACTTTCGTCAGCATTTACTCCTACAAGCTTTAATTGGCCATCCCAATCAGATTGAAATTTTAATAATTGGGGCACAATCATTTTACAAAGGCCACACCAAGATGCCCAAAAATGGACTAAAACAGGATGAGAGGATTCCAAGACCTCTTTTTTAAAAGTCTTTTCGTTAACTGACAAAACCATGATCCTTGAATCTATATTAATTAAATTTTTTATATCCTGGGATCATGCTACCAGTATACGCTCCCAGTTGCACGGATTAATAGAGGATGAGCTTGCCAAAATAAGAGAACAAAAACTCCTACCCCAAGATAAGCCCATCGGAGAAACTCATGCAGCTCTAGGGTTTGACGTCCTTGGATAATTGCCATAAAAGGAATAACTGATGTTCGAGATTTTAATTTCTCATAAGATTCACCAAAACGGTCCTTAAGTCGGCGATCCCCATGCCAAACGCCAAATAAGTGGTGTAAGACAAGGCCAACTGATGTAACTAAAGTAAAGCTTGTCCCTAACCAAAGGGTATGGGCAATACACCATATTACTTGGCCTACCATTTGGGGATGGCGAGTAATGCGAATAATCCCTGTTTCATGGAGATGGACTTCCGGCTTCTGGATTGCTGCAATTTCTAACAGATTGAATGTAGAGGGGTATAGGAAAAGGAATGAAATTGCTGATAATATCCAGACTATAGGTTTGACAATTGGGACACCTTGCAGTTGCCATAACTGTAAGCCATCGTAACGGTGATTGAAAAAGTAAACAATCAGAACTACTGCTAGTGGTAGACTGACCAGGGCAAATAAGATGCGGTAAAGTCTAGGACCAATTTTGGTTTCTGCCCAGGAACGGAGGGCAGCTAAACCACTATGAGCGATCGCAAAACTTAACAGTAACCCCAAGATAATCAAATGGCTAGGAGTTAAGGAATCATTATACATGGCCACTATGGGAAATTGATAATAAAAGTTAACTTTTAGAGGAATCCTCCAGCAGTATGCTAAAGGGACGCAAACTGTCTATCCCTTGAATGGGGAAGGAAGTGCGCTGAGTGTGGAGGCTAATTTCCCCAAGAAATTATTTATATAGCAGTCGGCAGGGGAGTTAGGATATTCTCGCTCCTCTCAAATATAGTCATAGCAAGAATTTAACTTCTGACTTCTGACTTCTGCTACACCTGGCCTGAGGAATGTGGAAATCTCAATCTCCACCTAAGATTTATAGGTTAGCTTTATGCTTCCGGTAAATCTAAACTTAAAGCCTCAAAGTATATCTCAGGCACTTTTGTCCCTGATTTAGTTTAATCTAAACAGGACAATCAGAGCTTGATTGATTAACTAGAAAATACCAAGGGATGAGAAGAGAGGTTGACCAGGGGCACGAAAAGATATTTCACTTTTTTCCTAACTTATAAAATAGTCAACCCATAGCAAAAATTAGAGGGCAGATTATTGATCTTCCTCAATTTCGGCTTTTACATAAGTCCTAACCTTTGTAGTTATTGCTATAAATAAAAAGCTCTTTAAGACACCAAAAAAGTGTAAATTCAAACTTGTCAACATTTCCCTATTCTCTTCGTCCTTTCCAACGACCTATGAAGTCAAATCAAAGGCCATTAGGTCAGAAATTTGTCCATTAGGGAATCATTTCGGCATCAACTCCCTAAATTTCTTTTTCCTTTAACAATATGTCTGAGCTTCCTTTCACCCTAGACCAATTACGCATTCTTAAAGCGATAGCTGCTGAAGGTAGCTTTAAACGAGCTGCCGATAGTCTGTTTGTTTCTCAACCAGCAGTTAGTTTACAGGTGCAAAACTTAGAACGACAGTTGAATGTCCCCTTATTTGACCGTGGAGGCCGCCGGGCACAATTAACTGAAGCTGGTCATCTACTACTTACTTACGGTGAGAAAATATTATCTCTTTGTCAAGAAACTTGCCGGGCGATCGAGGATTTACAAAACCTTCAGGGGGGAACTTTAATTGTTGGTGCTTCTCAAACCACTGGCACTTATTTACTACCCCGAATGATTGGGATGTTTAGACAAAAATATCCTGATGTGGCAGTTCAGTTACACGTTCATTCTACTCGTCGTACAGCTTGGAGTGTGGTTAATGGGCAAATAGATTTAGCTATTGTTGGGGGTGAAGTTCCTCCGGAGTTACAGGAGTCTTTGGAAGTTGTGCCTTATGCTGAGGATGAACTGGCCTTAATTTTGCCTGTTTCTCATTCTCTTGCGGAAAAGGAGACTATTCAAAAAGATGACTTGTATCACTTAAACTTTATTACTTTGGACTCTCAATCTACTATTCGCAAAGTAATAGATCAAGTATTATCCGAGAGTGGGATTGATACTCGCCGTTTGAAAGTGGAGATGGAACTAAACTCAATTGAGGCAATTAAAAATGCTGTTCAGTCTGGTTTGGGGGTGGCTTTTGTTTCTGTTTCTGCTATTGAGAAGGAATTACAAATTGGGGTTTTGACTACGGTTAAAATAGATCAGATTGTTATTAATAGAATATTATCAGTTATTTATAATCCTAATCGTTACCGTTCTAAGGCAGCAGAGGCTTTTAGTAAAGAAATTTTGCCTTTGTTTTCTAGCTTAAATTTTAACCCAGATCAGATTAAACCTTTATCTAAAGAAATACCACCTATAGAGGTAGTAACAAATAATGTTCATGAAACTTGAATAAGATATACAGAGGAGTCAGAATGGTTTGGGCAAATTTATGTTCTACAGTTATTTTAGGTGTAATTTTGCCTACCTATTTAGGGTTTGCTGAAAAAGTATGCATAGTAAGGGTAGGAGTCGGGAGCAATGGGAATTTATAGAGGAGGTAGTCGGATATATTTGCCCCTTTATTTTTCTGCCATAGTCAGCCCAAAATACTAACACACATGAGCTTGAAGAACCGAAAACCTTAGATTTTTTCGACAGATAAAGGCTTTAGCCTTTAATCTGTCAATCTTTTGAGGGTTGATAAGTAAGCCTTATTTAGGGTTGGCGCTCAAAAGAATAAAAGTGTTTACTGATATTGCTTTTGGCATTTTTAAGTCTGGAAAAAGTGCGCTCGCTTTGAGTTGAAAAGCCTCAAAAAGTTAGTATTAACAGGAAGATTTGGACATAGAAATTGAGGAATAATTCTTCCTCCTGCCTTCTCGCTCATTCCTTACTCTTCCTGTCTCCTGACTCCTACCCTCACCCATAAGACTTTTGAGCGCAAACCCTATTTATAGCTGAAGTCAGAAGGCGCGATAGGGCAGGAGTGGGATTGGCAACCTACAGAAATTAAATTCTTGCTGTGACTATATTTGAGAAGAGCGATAATGTCCTCGCCAGTAATGGCGATTGCTTTATCTTTATATCGGCTTGATATTGCCAAATAAATGTATGATTTCACAAGAGTTAGGTTGGTATTAGGCGAGCACCACTCAGGAAGTTTATCTAAAATCTAAAAACTATAGCGCAACAGTTGAATTAATTATCAATATTTATCAAATAGCTAAAAGCTGACTATGGTTACATTATCACTTATGCAAAGTTTTCACATAATTCATAACTTCTGGAAAAAACATCAAAAAATCTGACTCAATTTCAGGATAATTTTTCATCAGCTCATTAACAGAAGTAGCCAAATTATTTTCTCTCTTCAAACGTTTAGATAAGCGCACAAAGGTTAAGTTAATTCCTGATATATTTTTGTAGGAAACAAGCCAATTCTCAGATATGATTTTCGGCAATATTTTTTTTAACTTCTCAGGTAAAATTTCCTGATTATCCTTCAAAATAACGTAGATTTTTTGCACAAAAACATCTAAGTTTTCATGGCAAAATAAACTCCAGTGATTTGCCAGAAAATGGTCGTAACAAATATCAATAATTATTCCTGCTAAACGTCTATGACTACTGCTAATCCGATTTTTACTTCTCAAATATATTGGATGAGTATCGGTAAAACAATCAACTTGACGATGGGTTTTAATTCCCATGAGAATTTCATGGCTATAAATAGTTTCATATTTTTCTAGATAACCTTTTACAAAGTCACCTAATAGATTTCCTATTTGTGATTCGGGAGTATTTTTTGCTAAAAGTAAATGAGCTAAGTAGTTCATAAATGGATAGTTTTATATTTAATTAAGTACCTAGAAAAATTTAATTTAATATTTGCTCTAGATAGGAAACACTGAATGTAAGCATTTCTGTTGAACTTGAAACAGCAAACAGAAAATATACTTGAGTACTAGAGATAAAAATAATTGTATATATAGCAATATGATTTAAGTTGTGAGATATTGGAGAGTTTTAGGGAACAGGGAACAGAGAAGAAAAAAAGAATAAAAATGAACATAATAACTGCTATATTCTATACTTTTAGGAAATATTCAAACTCTCACATCTGATTCCTGATCGCTCTACTTAGGTACAGTATAAACTATAAATAATTGTCATCGAAAATCAACTTAAAACAATTATCTTGAGACTGTAGATATCAATATTACTTAGGTTTTCTAATTAATTTTAGATAGTCTCTATATTCTCAATATTAAGAAAATATTAAATTATTCAAGGGGATTTATACAACAACTGATATTTATAGAAATCTAGTTAGAGATAATGATTGACGTTAAAGGACAATACAATATAAAATAAATCCAAATCCTGATGATTAAATTCCCTTAGTAAAGACTTTTTCATTAATTGATAATGGATAATTGATAATTACCTCTGGTTAAAACCGAGAGGA
>NZ_JBNHER010000257.1:0-3726 GCF_050015975.1 Dapis purpurea BLCC-M126
TAACGCGCGTTGTGCGGAACGCTAAACGCCATATCCAATCGACCAAGAGAAGAAAAAATTTTCCCTACCGCCTCAATCCTCTCCCTAAAAGGAAGAGGTAATTATCAATTATTCATTATCAATTATCAATTATTGAAACTAGCTAAACGACCGCTTTTTCTCCATAAATGGATATGGTTTATACCTTGATTTCTCGGCAACAATGGGAATTTTTTTTGCGCAAAGTTCCGCTCCAAAAAAATATTTTCTCTCGACAGCTATATAATTTTTATTATGGCTAATTAATGAAATAAGGCTTAATATTATTAACTGCATAAGCAAAATTAATTGTATATCCTACTGACTCCCTGTTGTCTGTTGCCTTTCTCAACTAAGAAATTCCTAAAAGTACAACTACTTACCAGACTAGGATAAAGGATAAAAATGCTAAAAAGCAGATGGATATAAACCTTTCAGTTGAAATCAAATAATTTTCCTCATAGTAATTTTTTAGATCCAAATTTTAGATTTTATCCGGAAAATAAGACAAATAAGTTGAGAAACTAGGAAATTCCCATGATTTCCTGGTAGGAGCTATGCCACCAAAAGCTCGTTTGAAACAATATCTGACTATAGAAGAACTGAAAATTCGTTACCGACAAGCTCCAGACACCATCGAATCCCGTCGGTGGCATCTCCTGCTTCTGATTGCTCAACAATGGTCTATTAAAAAGGCAGCTCAAGTTGTTGGACTTAACTATGACTATGCTAAGGAAATTGTTGGGCGCTACAACCGAGAAGGCCCAGAATCTGTGAAGAATCGTAGTAAAGATCGTCAACCACCACCTGCCAAATCTTTATTGACTCCCGATCAGCAACAGGAACTATCGGTGGCTTTACAAGGGCCTGCTCCTGATGGTGGCGCATGGTCCGGTCCAAAAGTAGCTCGTTGGATAGCTAAGAAAACTGGTCGGGATCATGTCTGGCCTCAACGAGGTTGGGATTACCTGAAAAGGTTAGGGATTGACTGGAAAAAAAAATATAAAAATGATTGATATAGCATTCAGCATTCAGCACTCAGCTTTGATTGAATTTTAATAAATTTAGCTACCTCAAATATATATTGAAAAAAACAAGGTTTTGTCAGTCAATTAGCTGCTGGGGATTTAGTTAATAAATAAGCTATATATAGATCGATTTTCGTTAAATATTTTTATACTAATTATGAAAAGCATTGCTCTACTTGGAAGCTTAAAAAAAATAACGTTCAAAAAAACATAAATTACTAAACACAGCATTTCCCAAAAAGCGTGAGGTAGAAAATTTTAAGCTTTAGGAAAGAAGCAACAGGGAAGAAAGATAAAATAAAAGTTTACCTGACGCTTACTGAGAAACACCATACAGAGAATTAAAGAATATCAATTAGCAAATACAGATAATTTAGTTGCACAAATAATATTTAGAAAAATCAAATCAAACTATATACCACTACGCATTTAGGTGTTTAACATTAGTAAATCCCAAAATTCAATCAGAGACTACTTTTGACTTTTGACTTATGCGTACCTCTATAGTAAAGTTTATATCTCATCAACTTCAAAAATGCTCCACATACTTTTCCGGAATCATAGTAAAAACCTTGATAAGTTGGATGAAGGTTATCAAAACTATCAGTAATGAATAATTATTAATTATTGTTTTGAAACAACCTGAAATAGAAATCTACCAAGATTTAGTACTTATGAAAATCAAGATTTACACAAAAATTATCATAGCATTTGCCTTCTGTTTCGGGATTAATTTAACTATCAATAATCCCGCTGATGCCAGACCAAAACCTCAGTTACTTTGTGAAGTCAAACCAGGACTATGCCAAAAACATGAAGAGACTATATGTAGAGAAGATGAGAATTGTCCTCACAAAATAGTAGAAAATTGTGAGCAAGATAATCAAATCTCCTGTGATAAAACACAGTCTGTAGTTAAGGAATTTCAACCTGTAATTCGACCTAATACATTTTATTGTGACCAAGGCCAAAATGGTATTCCAACTACTTTTGTCAAAACACCACAAGGTACTTATCCAGTTATTCGCTGGGTTTCTAATTATTTCTTGTCTGCTGGATATAGTCCTATGACTCGTTGTCATCAAGTATCAAACAAGTTTCAATTATTCTACGATGATGGGAGACTAGATTATATTACAACTGGCATTGTTAATCGTCAACCTGTTGTCTGTGTTTCTGGTCAAAAGGGTGGTCCGTGTCAAGGAGTATTATTTACTCTCAAACCTTACCAAAATGCTAGCGAAACAATTCAAAAGTTATTTGATATTCGGGTTAGTGCTACCACAGGTCCGCTATATGAAAGTAGTTCTCGTTTCTATTTAAACTTTAATGATTATTTAGAAAGTTTAGCAAACAAGGGAATCGAGTAATATAGTGCTACGCGCAAGTTAAAAGTCAGTAGGGATGATTCGCAAATCACCCGTACAAAAGGTCAAAAGTAAGAGTGAGTTTGAGCGTTTATAAATATCTTAACCTATTTGTATAGTGCTATATTTTCTGAATCTACGATCGCTGATATTAGCAGCTTATATTGGTAGTGGGTTATTTGATTTGCCAATACAAATGTTGCCTAAAAATTTTTCTGATCTGGAAAATTCAGCAACTCAAATACAAAGTCAAAATTGTGCCGACTGTAATGATTTTTGTACCATTAAAGAGCTTAAAAGTTTAGCTAAATCAATCACCGTTAAAGTTATTTCTGAAAATGGTTGGGGGTCAGGAATTATCTTGAAACGAGAGGGAGAAGTTTATACAGTTGTTACCAATCAGCACGTTTTAGATAGTGACTATAAATCTTATCTTATTCAGACTCCAGATGGTTTTTTTTATCAAGCAAATAAAATAGAAAACCAAGACTTTCAAGGAAATGATTTAGCTCTATTAGAATTTGGCAGCACTCACTCCACCTACACCGTTGCATCCCTAGAAAATTATACTACTCTTTCTACAGGAGATAAAACTTTTGCTGCGGGGTTTCCTGCTTTAGAAAAACCTCAAGATACAGAACTTTTATTCACTAGGGGAAGAATTTCAATTTTGTCTGATCGCCCCTTAGAAAAGGGTTATCAAATTGGCTACACTAATGTCATAAAAAAGGGTATGAGTGGGGGTCCTTTACTGAATATTTATGGGCAAGTAATTGGAATTAATGGAATGCACGCTTATCCTTTGTGGGGAGATCCTTATGTATATCGTGATGGTTCTCAACCAAATGTGACTTTGCGTCAAAAAATGAGTCATTTAGCATTTGCTATTCCCATTGAAACTCTAGCTAAATTAGCTCCAAAGTTTGCATCTATATCAACTATTGAGTTCCATCAAACTGTTAGTAGTAAAATTTTCAATTATTTACTTTTTGATGGTTTTAGTGAATTACTGAATTGGAAATTTTATTCAAATATTTTGTCTAACTCATCATGTAAGTCGAGAGTTTAGCAAAAGGTAAGGGTCATAGGAACAGGTTTCAAATAAGTAGTAAGGATGAATAGATTAATTTTGGTATGGCATTAGTATTTACTAAAATCAATAAGAAAACTTATGTTGATAGTTTTACTAAACTTCATATATAAAGTTTAGTAAAAATTCCTATTGTGCTATACGCAACAGAACGACTGACTTTCCTCGAGATGGAAATAAGTAAGTAAAAATTCCTATTGCGCTATACGCAACAGAAAAACTA
>NZ_JBNHER010000257.1:3826-34818 GCF_050015975.1 Dapis purpurea BLCC-M126
CAGATGGAAATAAGTAAGTAAAAATTCCTATTGCGCTATACGCAACAGAAAAACTAACTTCTCTCCAGATGGAAATAAGTAAGTAAAAATTCCTATTGCGCTATACGCAACAGAAAAACTGACTTTCCTCGAGATGGAAATAAGTAAGCAAAAATTCCTATTGGGTTATACGCAACAGAACGACTGACTTCTCTCCAGATGGAAATAAGTAAGCAAAAATCCTTATTGTGGCATAGGCAACAAAACTACTGATTTCCCAAAAAAACATTATGGTACTTAGACACTTTATGGTAGAAAAAATGCGTCAAAGTTAGTTGTTATGAAGGTTATTTTTTCTAGCTTTCAAGTAGAGCAATATTTTTCAAAATTCGTATAAATAAACATTAACAAACATAAACGATATATAGCAAAAATGCGCGAGGTTTGGTCTTAACAACTTGATTTTTCTCCTTATTAATCTTCTGCAACTATTAGATCACTATCAATATCCTATTTTGATTAAGATAAAAATATGAAAATTAATTTTTTTTTATGGAATTTAGTCAATTTTTTATTCCCAATTCACACCTTGATTATCACTTCTTCTTTGTTAATTATTCCTCCTACAGCAATTGTTTTAACACAACCTGCTGCTATAGCGTTAATGGCAGATGAAATTAAGCAAATTTCTACAGAATTTACAGTATTAATTGATGCTATAAATCCGGCTACTGGAGTAATTGTCTCTAGTAAAAAAGATACTTATTATGTTTTAACTGCGAAGCACGTTGTGGAAACTCAAGATGAATATGCAATTCTTACCAAGGATGGAGAAAGATATGAAATTGATTATCAAAGAATAATTAAATTGCCAGGAGTTGATTTAGCACTTTTAGAGTTTCGGAGTCAGAAAAAATATCAAGTTGCTACTTTGGCTAAATATGATTACCAATCAGAATTTCGCCATGTTTTTGTGTCTGGTTGGCCGGAGTCGAGATTACCTTTAGCTGAAAGAGAACGTTTATTTAGTCCAGGATTATTAATTAATCAAGATTATGAATTAGCCTTTATTAAAGATCCGGTTTCTAATGGCTATGAACTTTTTTATAATAATATTACTGAGTTAGGTTTGAGTGGCGCACCTATTTTAGATACTCAAGGAAGAGTGATTGGAATTCATGGTGCTTCTGAAGGTACAAAAATTTATGATGAAGATTCTAATTCAGTGGAGAGGGTAAGTATTGGTTTTAGTTATGGCATTCCCATTAATACTTTTTTAGAGTTGGCAGATAACTTAAATATGGGATTAAATTTTCAATTGGAAAATTCACCCCCACCAGAACTAACTCAAAAAGAAGCTTTTTCTATAGAAGCTTATTTAAAAGTTCCAGAAACAGGAGATATTTCTAGTGCAGCAGCATGGGCAAACCGTGGAAATCATTTGTATCGGTTAGAGAGATTTGAAGAAGCATTAGTAGCTTTTGAACGCTCAATAAAAATCAAGGAAAATTTCTATCCAGCTTGGTATGGCAAGGGAAATGTATTATCTGCTTTAGGTAGGTATGATGCAGCAATAGATTCTTATAAAAATACCGTAAAAATTAAACCAGACTTTTATTTAGCTTGGCGAGATAAAGGAGCTTTATTTGCTTATTTAGATGAACCTTACGAGGCATTAATATCTTTTAATCAAGTAATTAGATATAAGCCAGATGATTTTGGGGTTTGGTATCTCAGAGGAAATATTTTAACAACAAATTTTCAGGAATATGAAGAAGCGATCGCTGCTTATGATAAGGCAATTCAATTAAAGTCTGATTTTGCTGATGCTTGGATAGGAAAAGGGGAAGCTCTTTATCGTTTAGGGGATTATGAAAAAGCTAGAGAAGCTGCCCAACAAGCGGTGAAACTTAAGCCGAACGATCCAGAAGTTTTGAGTTTTTTAAATGCTCTGGAGGAACATAGTTTGCCGCCCGATCCTGTCGAGTGGATACCAAATCAAAGTGAGGTTGAAAAAAAAAATTATCCTCCTCGTAAACAACCTAATTTATTGTGGTAATCAATAGTAAGCATTCAGCGTTTAGCAGTCAGCTATCAGCAAATAAAGAAAATTTCTTTTCCCTCCTTTATAATCAATAGCTGATTGCTAAATTATTACCGAAATATTGTGGTTTAAATCCTCCCCTTTTCAGGGGATAATAAATAAAAATTTTCCTGTTCGTCAATCCTCTTTTTTTCAAGGAGAGGTAATTCTCAATTCTCAATTCTTAAAAATCAATATATAGTAGTCTTTTTGCACAGGTAGTCAGAATTTACAATCCAATTTATATAGTAGGTTTACCTTGAAAAGCACGGAACATTATGCCGTGTTTTTTATTCTCTAAAGTTAACGATAATATCTACATCATAAAGGTCGGCATATCCTACAGATTAACCCACATAAATCTGCGATGTTATCACAAGTTACTCAGAATTTATTTGATAGTTAAGGTGTATTGAGGCGTCAGTAATAAAACTGAGTTATTTATCCGGATTTATCAATATAGTTCAGAATTTTAAATTAAAACTTGCAGATAGAATTATTCTTGACTTGATTTAACATACAAAAATATTTTGCTCAATATAAAGATTATTAACTACGAAGGAAAATAAAAAATTTTCTATAGTGAAAGGAGTAATATATGGCGACATTAACAGCATCTCAGTTTAACCCTACAGGTAATATTAGTGGTTTAAAATTCAATGACATTAATGCCAATGGTAGGTTAGACCCTAACGAATTTGGGTTACCTAATTTTACAATTTACTTGGATATTAATAACAATGGTTCTTTAGACTTCAATGAACCTGCTAATATTACTAATAATTTCGGAGGTTATTTATTCAATAACGTACCACCTAATATTTATACAATTAGAGAAATTCAACAACCAGGTTTTAACCAAACTACTCCCACTCCAATTGTAAATGTAACTCCAGGCAGCAATCTGACAAATATCAATATTGGTAATAGTGGGAATGTGAGCAACCGAAGTAGCATTAGTGGCATTAAATTTAATGATACGAATACTAATGGAAGACTAGACCCTGGAGAAAATGGTTTACGAGATATTACTCTATATTTAGACCTGAATCAAAATGGATTCTTGGATGAGGGAGAACCTACGACTATTACTGGTGTTAATGGTGAATATTCTTTCCAAGATTTACCTCCTAATACTTATATTTTGAGAGAAATTTCTCCACCAGATTTTACTCAAACTACTCCCGACCCAATTTTAAATGTGACTTCAGGAAGTAATCTGATAGTTAATATTGGGAATGTGAGTAACCGTGGTCAAATTAGCGGTACTAAATTTAATGATCTTAATACTAATGGAAGATTAGATCCTGGAGAATTGGGTTTAGCAGATATTACTTTATATTTAGACCTGAATCAAAATGGATTCTTGGATGAGGGAGAACCTCCGACTATTACTGGTATTAATGGTGAATATTCTTTCCAAGATTTACCTCCTAATACTTATATCTTGCGAGAAATTTCTCCACCAGATTTTGACCAAACTACTCCCGACCCCATTGTAAATGTAACTCCAGGAAGTAATCTAACAGTTAATATTGGCAATGTAAGTAACCGAGGTAGCATTAGTGGCATTAAATTTAATGATACGAATACTAATGGAAGATTTGACCCTGAAGAAAATGGTTTACAAGATATTACCTTATATTTAGACCTGAATCAAAATGGATTCTTGGATGATGGAGAACCTCCGACTATTACTGGCGTTAATGGTGAATATTCTTTCCGAGATTTACCTCCTAATACTTACACGATTAGGGAAAATCAAAATCCAGAATTTGACCAAACTACTCCCGACCCAATTATTAATCTAACTCCAGGCAGTAACATTACAAATGTCAATATTGGTAATGTAAATAATCGTGGTCAAATTAGTGGTACGAAATTTAATGATACGAATACTAATGGAAGATTTGACCCTGGAGAAAATGGTTTACAAGATATTACTTTATATTTAGACTTGAATCAAAATGGATTCTTGGATGAGGGAGAACCTCCGACTATTACTGGTATTAATGGTGAATATTCTTTCCAAGATTTACCTCCTAGTACTTATATATTGAGAGAAATTTCCCCACCAGGTTTTGCTCAAACTACTCCCAACCCCATTGTGAATGTTACTTCGGGAAGTAACATTACAAATGTCAATATTGGTAATGTAAATAATCGAGGTGAAATTAGCGGTACGAAATTTAATGATACGAATGCTAATGGAATATTTGATGCTGGAGAATTGGGTTTATCAAATATTACTTTATATTTAGACTTGAATCAAAATGGATTCTTGGATGATGGAGAACCTCCGACTATTACTGATATTAATGGTGAATATTCTTTCCAAGATTTACCGCCAGATAGTTATATAATTCGGGAAACTCAAAATCCAGAATTTGACCAAACTACCCCCGACCCAATTATTAATCTAACTCCAGGAAGTAACATTATAAATATCAATATTGGGAATGTAAGTAACCGAGGTGAAATTAACGGCATTAAATTTAATGATAGAAATGCTAATGGAATATTTGAACCAGGAGAAAATGGTTTAGATAACTTCACTTTGTATCTAGATTTGAATGATAATAGTCTCTTAGATATTGGGGAACCTGCAACTATAACTGATGAATTTGGTTTCTATTCATTTGAGGATTTACCTCCCAATACTTACACAATACGAGAAGTGCAAAAATTTGGCTTCTCTCAAACTACTGCCGATCCAGTTGTTGATATAACTCCAGGTAGTGATATTGATAATGTTAATATTGGCAACTTTAGTGAATTTTCTTTCCTATAGCAATCCTAAATAGGTTGTGGCTAATTAAAAAGTAGATAAAAAACCTAACCCCCCAACCTCCTTCCCTCCAAGGGAAGGGGGGATTTCTCCCCTCTCAAAAGCAGGAGAGGGGTTAGGGGAGAGGTCTTCGCTTGTTGCTCACTCCTAAGACACCATTTTAAACTTGACCACTACTTATACCAGATTCAAATAAGATAGTTACACTAAAGATCTAACCAAAACTGTTAGTAAATTTGCTCCCAACTTCGGGAGTACAAATCAAATTAGACCTTAGTCAAAAACTATTTATTATGGTTATCAGACTATTTTAAGTCAAAAATAGAAAATTTTTACTCTCAGTAAAAATAAATACTAAAATTATTACCTCCTGAATTCTGACTCCTAACTCCTCAAAACAAGCACACTGTAGTAATATTTTATGAAATTGGTATTAGAGCTTGCTGATTAAATATCACAGGATTGACATATAAAGGTTTGAAGGTTTTTGGCTTAGAAAAAAGTATATACCTGGTTTTCAGTTAAAAATGCTCAAAAAGTTAGGATTTTGCCAAGACTTGGGCGCAGAAATTATATCATGTTCGGTTGAATACTTATAAATAACGTAGGGAGGAGTCAGGAGCCAGGAGTCAGGAGTCAGGAGAGAAGAAAAGTCAGGAGTCGTAGGAGCGATTCGCGAATCGCCCGTACAGGAGTCGGGAGAGAAAAAGTAAATTAGAGGAAGTGAAGAATGTTTATTATAACTGATTATCCAAACATGATATTAAAGGGCAATTATGACAACTACATTCTTTGTAATTCCCATCTCTTCTGAATTCTGAATTCTGAATTCTGACTCCTAACCTCAACCTCACCCATAAGACTTTTTCAGCAAAGCCTACTTATTTTCCTAAATAGGAGCGCCTAAGTTGCCAAATTAGCTCCCGATAGAGTTCATTTTTGACTCTATTTCCCCGTTCACAGTGTTCCAGCTTAATATCATCTACAAAAAACTTAACGATAAAGACTTTGTTAGGGTCCATTGCTGGTCCTCCAACAACCCTAATTTCTTGCATCCAAATTTTCGGATTTTGCCATTCAATTTGTGAGTGTTTAAATCTTTCTTGTAACCATAGGATAAGATTGTCAACAACATCATCGAATCGTGTATCATCAATGGAAAGATTATTCGCCTTTACCAATAATTTATTAGTTTTCCTCTTGAGAAGTTTAATTTTTTGCTCCCAAAATTCAGGAAGTATTTTCCGATCTTCTAACAACAAATCTGTATCTTCTAACCAGGCACTATACCATTCTCTGACTAAACCAATCAAAGAGTCTCCTCCAGCACTCGCACTATCTCCTTCTTCTAGAATTAATTTTCGTTGATGATTACTTAAAGAATCTGCTTTTGTGAATAAACCAAGTTGCTCACAAATATTCAAACAATTTTCTTGAATAGTCATAATTTCATTGTCTTCTAAACCATTATCTTCAAACTGTTTTACCTGTTGAGATAAGGCATAAAATTCATCCTCTATTTCCTTTAACTTATGATTTAGTTTTTGTTCTGCTTTTAGTCGTATAAAACCTGCTTCTCGCTTCTTTTCTGTTTTTATTCCCGGTTTAGAAAATCCATAAAATTGATTTATAAGTTCAACTTTTCGGTCAATTTCGCCCATTGTATCAGGATGTGCTAAGACTACCTTTTCAATTAACTCAATTGCTTGACCTGGTTCAACCATTGACATGATAGGAACTTCAAGTTGATCGTAATAATGAGGAGTAGGACGAGTTAAATTAACAATTTCTGTTTTTTCAAAGTTTGAGTTGGGAATATAAAGATCACTGTGGTTACTAACAACATACAAATGAGTGACTCGTAAACCCACTTTTTTGATAACCGCTAGTTGACCAGAAGAAAGTAAAATTACATCTCCAAATTGAAAAGGAGTATCTACTAATAGAACCAAACCGCTGAGGAAATTGGCTAGAGAATCTTTGAATGCAAAGCCAATAACAAAGGATGCTCCTCCAATGGCGACCCAAAGTCCACTAATATTAATTCCCAAAACTTGTAAGAAAAATGAGACACCAATAACATAGATTACAATTGGCAATATGGTTTCAAGGATGGGAACTAAAACATCATCCCACATAGCTTCTGTTTTATTAGCATAATCTTTTAAGTAGTAAAGAATAACTTGAGTTAAAAGTTGACCGATAATATAAGTAACTATAGCGATAGTTAGAGCAGTTAATCCTTTCTTCACCCAAACTTCATAACTGTCGAATTTCAATTGAGGAATTAATAATATTTGAATCCCGACAAATAGTGTAATTACCAATAAAGGTTTGCGTATAATTTTTAAAGTCGTGATAGCTGCATCTGAAGATAATTGACGAAATAAAGGAGGAAGAATTATAAATGTTATCAAATATAGTATGGCAACTATCGCTCCTAAAGTTGCTAAATTTTCTAAAAATTTATTTATTTCAACCATATTAACCTGTTTTATTTATAATAAATAAGCTTTTTATTTTTTTAATTTTATTAGTTTATTTTATCTGCTAAATGCTGAGATAAAATAATTAGCATTATAGCCTCAACAAAAATCATTCATACAAGAAGTGTAAAAATTTTACTTCTCTAAAACTACTGCCACTCCAAAAGTAATAACTACTAAGGTTAGGTGACTATTAATTTCATTCATAACTTTTAAGTCTCCTTTGAAAGCTAATTCCTCCTTTAGTGTAATAATAAGTTAATAACTCACAGTTAATATAGCAATCCTAAATAGGTTGTAATATTTTATCTAAAATTGAATTTGAAGACCAAACCTATATATTTTTTTCATAAATAATTTAGAATTTCTATAATAAAAATAGTGTTGGTGAATCAAGCTCTGAAATCTAAGGAGCGCCTTATGAGAAACCGAATTTGTGGGAAACAGGTGTCAGTAAAGTATGGGTATTTAATACAAACCCGATTTCTACACTGATAAAAATCATAGCCAAAATCACCAACGCCATAAAAATTTAAGATAATATTACAGTTTCAATACGTCTACCTGGCTCTGAAAAAATTCCCTAGCTATTTGTAGCAAATATTTATCGCGCTTGATATTATTACTAAGTCAATAACATAGATTTTTATTCTCGGAGCATGGTTACAAACATTATTCCTCAAACAAACATCGATCGCTTATCTGTAAACTTTCAAGGAAATGAAGGAAATAACTTTTCCATTAATCCTTCTATTTCTGCTGATAGTCGTTATATTGCTTTTGAGTCTGCTGCTAATAACTTAGTAATAGGAGACACAAATAACCAAACAGATATTTTTATTACAAATAGAGAATTTAAAACTACAAATATTGTTTCGGTAAACTCTTTTGGAATTGGGGGAAATCTCAATTCTTTTCATCCTTCTGTTTCTAGCGATGGTCGCTTTGTAGCCTTTGCCTCTAATGCTAATAATTTAGTGCTAGGAGATAACAATAATACAACCGACATTTTTCTCAGAGACCTCCTAGCTGATACAACCACAAGAATATCTGTAGATTCTCTAGGCAACCAAAGCAATGCTGCCTCAATAAACCCCACTATTTCTGCCGACGGTCGCTTCATTGCCTTTGAGTCTGATGCCACAAACCTAGTGACTGGAGATATTAATAACGCCAGAGACATTTTTCTACATGACACCCTAACTGGTATAACTGCCCAAATATCTAGAAACTCCCTGGGTGATCGAGCAAATTTCAGTTCTTTCAACCCCACTATTTCTGCTGATGGTCGCTTTATCGCTTTTGACTCTTTCGCGACTAATCTTGTGGCAGGAGATATTAATAATACCAGAGACGTTTTTTGGCACGATACCCTAACTGGGATTACCAGCAGTATTTCAGTAGATGTTTTAGGTAATCAAGGAGATTTCAGTTCCATAAGTCCTTCTATTTCTGCCGACGGTCGCTTTATTGCCTTTGAGTCTAGCGCAACTAATCTAGTACCGGGAGATACTAATGGTGTCAGAGATATATTTGTGCGCGATTTGCTAAATGGCATCACGACTCGCGTCTCTGTGGATATTTTTGGTAATCAAGTCAGTAGAAGTTCTTTTGCAGCAACGATTTCTGATGATGGTAGGTTTGTAGCTTTTGATTCTTTCGACCCGTTACTGGTGCCTGGGGATAGCAATGGAACTAATGATATATTTGTGCGAGATTTGCTAAATGGTGTCACAACTAGAATATCATTAAATAACCAGGGGTTAGAGGGAAATTTTAGTTCTTTTAATCCTGCAATTTCAGCTTCTGGGGAAGTTGTTGCTTTTGACTCTTTTGCAACTAATTTAGTGGTGGGAGATGCTAATAATAGTCGGGATGTTTTTCTCTGGAGTCAGAATGTTTTTTAATAAGATTACCGAATAATTAAGGTTTAAAGCCTTCTATTTCAAGAGAAACAATAAATTTATTTTCCTTTTATTCAATCCTATCCGTTTTCGGGAGAGGTAATTATCAATTATGGAAGGCTTTGTTGTATGAAAGCATATAGCTACCGCACTTGCTCTGCAGATGTACTTCATACTTCTACAACTATTGTCCAATAGATGAATAAAACATCAATCTTTGAGATAAAAAGGATGAAACTTTTACCTGTAATATCATGTTCGTTTAAATAGTTATTATAATTAGGGAATTAGCCCTAAATAAGAACCTTTCGCTACAGATATTTAGACAGAGCTTATTTAAACCAAATTCTGGGAAATAACTACTACTTCAAAAGTAGTAAATTAGCAATAATCTTTTGTTTTGTGGGTTTAATGCACCACCATAGTAACCGCGCTTAAAATTGCTTTGGGTGGGAATATTCTCTATGCAATTTTCCCTTATGCCTCATTCAATAACTAAGAAAAAAATAACACCGATTAAAGTTAGCAAAAATTACAAAAAGTGCTTCGGAATCTACTGTTAAAAACAAGTAATAGAAGCGACGGTTAAAAGTGGTATTAATAGCGAGCGCAACTGTTTTGTTATGAGCAAGGAAGTTGCTATAGAAACTCTTGCATAAATTTCAAAAGAAATAAAATGACAACAATAATAGGAACAGAAAATAGTGAACTCCTCACAGGTAGTTTGGAGGCAGACGAAATATTTGGTTTAGGAGGAGATGACACAATCAATGGTCTGGAAAGTGGAGACTTGATTAGTGGCAATCAAGGCAACGATATTCTCAACGGAAATGCTGGTGGGGATACGCTGCGAGGTGGCAAAGGGAACGATAATCTCTCTGGAGGTGCTGGCAGTGATGATATTTATGGCGATGTAGGTACGGACACGTTAACTGGGGGAGAGGGTTTCGATGATTTTGTTCTCCAACGTCAAAATCAACCACCAACGGGAGAGCTAGATATTAACCAAGCAGACTTAATTACGGACTTTAATCCAGAAGAGGATGACATTGGTTTATTAGGAGGAATAACTTTTGAAGACCTCAATATTTTTCAAGGTAGTAATGAACTAGCTGACAGCAGCATTATCCAAGATGGAGTCACAGGAGAATTTTTAGCCATTCTTTCAGGTGTTAACAGCAGCGAACTTACCGAAGACCAATTTAGCATATTTGTCCAACAAGTAGGACCTTATTCGAGTTCCACCCAAGACCCAGGAAAAATAGATTCTGCCATCCCTGGTTTTATTAGTTCTGAGGGTGAAGGGTTAATCAGACCGGACAGTGTTGTTAATCCAATATTTGCAGCATGGGCGACAGGATTTCAAAATTATTCCCCTGCACCAGGAGTCGATGAAAGATTCCAAACTCCCGAACTAACATTAGAACCTACCGCCAGAACAGATAATTTTATTGATATTGCTTCACTGGGAGGTTTAACAAGAGAGCAAATAGATGCAGGTGTACCACCAGGAGAGATTACTTTAAGCTTTGACTCTGGTATTCGTAACGGTGCGGGAGCCGATTTTGCGGTATTTGAAAATGGCTTTAATAATCTCGGCGGTATTTTTGCCGAACTAGCATTCGTTGAAGTTTCCAGCGATGGGGTAAACTTTGCTCGTTTTCCTAGCGACTCTTTGACAGGGCAACCAGTAGGTAGTTTTGATGTCATTGACCCCACACAAGTTTATAATTTAGCTGGTAAGCACGTTAATAATGCTTCTGAGTTTGAGGGAGAATTTTTTGGCAGTTCGTGGGGAACTCCTTTTAACTTAGATGACCTAATTAACGATCCGTTAGTAACATCTGGTGCGGTAGATATTAATGCTATTCGGTTTGTTCGGGTTGTGGATATTCCTGGTGATGGTAGCTTTTTAGATGCTACAGGAGACCCCATTTTTGACCCTTGGACAACTGCACCACCAACTGCTACTTCCGGTGGTTTTGACTTGGAAGCGATCGGTGTAATTAATGTGATTTAGTCAGTAGTGACGTGTCAAGCTTGAAAATGTGGGGCGCGAAAACCTAACCCCCCAACCCCCTCTCCTTGCAGGAGAGGGGTTGGGGCAGAGGTCTTCGGTAGTTCTCGCTCCTAACCGACCATTTTAGTCTTGAGACGGCAGTAGTTTCAGTTATCAGTTAACCTCCGACTAAAATCAGAGGGTTGAAATACTGATAGGAATTACGCAGAGACGATATAGCAATGTGCGCTGGCATATTTACAAATTACAGGAACTGTCCAATAGCTAAAAATCTTATATTATCAGCAATTTATTCTTCCTGTTGCCTATTGCCTGTTGCCTGCGCACAGCGTTATATATGCAGAGTTCAAAACTATTGCGCAATAGTTTTTTTTAATCTATAGATAGTACCTTTGCGTAAGTCCTAATCAAAATAATATGGGTCTAAAACCCCGCCAATATCGGCGAAATATTTTTGGAGAGGGGCTTTAAATCCCCGTTACAAAAATCACTTCTGACTTCTGACTTCGTTAAATAGGTTATTGAATCAAATGGAGCAAGAAAATTATTTACATAATTGGCAGCAAGAGTTTATTGCTACTAATTTAATCTCTATAGGATATAATGCTTGGCAAGGTTATTTAAGTGGCCAACGGGGTCTAATTATTTGCAGTACAAATTCACCTATGATTAGTGCAACTGGAGAAACATTTAAAGTACATTTTGTGCCTCGTAATAATCTTGCACCTCTTCTCAATGCCTGGTTAAAAGCACCTGATACGGTTCTCCTTAAAAGACATTTTATGAATGATCATATTCTGGAGGCTGTTGATAATTACAATCCTCAAAAGGATATAGTTTTCATGTTAGAATCTGGCAGTTCTGTTACTTTCTTTTATCTTACTAATTTACCGATTAGTCCGCCTGATTGTTATCAGCAAGTTATCAAAAGTTGGGATGAATTTCCATCTCAATATTCTTCTGAATATCAAAATAATCATCATATTTAAAATTTGGTGATTTATTATATCTTTAATTTGACATAAAAAAAGTTATTGTAAGAGTTCATCCGTCAGCGATTCAATGCTCTAATTATAAATTCTTAGCTCATTATTAACTCAAAAGAGCAATTGGTATCCAAGGATAATTAAAAAATCTAAAAAAAAATTATTTAGCTAATATTAGTAGTTGATTGATTTTGGCAAAAGCTGAATGCTAATAGCTGAATACTTACAAGGTATTTATATCATGTCCGGTAGCATTGGTATTGTATAGAGAAGGTAAGGAAGAAGGAAGAAGGAAGAAGCTTTGAGAGAAGAAAAAAACTTAAATATGGTGGATATTTTACCGGCTTTTACACAAACGATACCAACGGACATGATATTACTTTTATTTTCAATTTATACCATTAATAAATTTTTTTTTTGAATAAATTCTTCTTTATTAACAGTTGATTTTGATAAAATTTATTCACCTCTTGACAATAAAAAAAATTATGATATTATTTGTAGATATTCTTAATTAATTTGCCGAATAATCATGTTAATTGAAAATTCCAAAATGACCGTTCAAGAGTTTATTGTTCAATTAGACGAAATTATTGAAAAACAACATTTACTTAAGCACCAATTCTATCAAATGTGGAATGAAGGAAAATTATCTTTAGAAATGTTGCAAGAGTACGCTAAAGAATATTATCTACAAGTTCATTATTTCCCTACTTATGTTAGTGCTACTCACGCAGCTTGTGACGACTTAGAAATCAGAAAAATGCTCCTAGAAAACCTCATGGAAGAAGAAATGGGAGCGGCAAATCACCCAGAATTATGGCTGCGTTTTGCAGAAGGTTTGGGTGTAAAACGGGAAGCTGTACAAGAGCGCGAACACCTAGCAAAAACTCAGGAATCTGTGAAGCTTTTACAGCAGTTATCCCGCAGTGAAAATCCAGCAAAAGGTTTAGCTGCTCTCTATGCTTATGAATCGCAAATTCCCGAAGTAGCTACTACTAAAATTGCTGGTTTGAAAGAATTTTACGGCATTAATTCTGAAGCAGCTTTGGCATTTTTTAAAGTACATGAAAAAGCCGATGAAATTCACAGCCAAGTTACGCGAGAAGCATTAGTAAAACTCTGTGAAACTGATGCTCAAAAACAGGAAGCATTAACAGCAGCAGAAACAGCAGTAGACGCTTTGAATTTATTACTTGATGGTGTTTATGAAGAATATTGTCAAGTTGTTAATTAATAAGACTTACGCAGAAACCGGGTTTATGAAGTAAATTTCGTGGTTTTAACAAAAATATCAGGGCAATAAACCCGGTTTCTTGGTTTGTTTGCGTAAGTTGTGAATTAATTACAGCAATTTTAAGGTAAGGAACGGAAATTAAATAAGACCTGGAAATTATGGTTTCAGCCACATAAACCTCTTGAGCGTAATTAATTTTATCCGGTTTGATTTTATTCTCATTCCTAAATAGACCACAGTAGTTGAACCAACTGAAGGCATCATCTTCAGTTGCTACTTCTGGTAGTTTTTATTTGGAAGCTATTGGAGTAATTAATGTTATTCAATCAGTGGAAGGGAATAGGGAGTAGAGCAACAAGAATCAACAAGTATAATTAAATAGTATTGACTAAAATATAGCTGGTCTTTTGCAAGTGTTTTGTCTCCAAACTCCTACCTTTGAGGTATTTTGGTGATAAACAAACTTTAAATCCAGAGAACTAAAATGAGTGAATTTAATCAATGGGTGACACCATTAAAACGCACGGTATCGGAAAAAAATCCTAAAGGTGGAACGATAGAATATGAAGATTTTCCTACTACAATAGATGTCACTGGCCCTCTATTGTATACTTTAATTCAGCAAAATTGGCAGCAAGTTCAAATAGGTCATGTTGTTGAAGGTGGGGTATTAGAATTAGAATTCACTGAACCCCCAAAAATTTGCTTAATTTATGATGGTTATTTAACAGTAGCGACTCCCGCTTGGCACCTTCATTTATGCTTAGAAAAAAATTTAGGAGGACCTCACTGTACGACACCAATAGAATTAAGAGAAAAACGTCTTTTAAGTCGGGCAGCATTTTATCGTAACTTAAATCCTGAAGGAGTGGCAAAAAGTTGGGGAATTGAGTTTTGGAATGGGGCGGGAGAAAAGTTAATGACGATATTTTTGCCCAATCCATTTTTAGGGGAAGATGAAGATTATTTGCCGGTGAAAAAAGCGGAATTTTCCAAACTTGCACTTTATGAAGAATTACGAGAAATTTATGTTTTAGGAACTCGTCCAATTCCTTTTAATAGTAATCCTTTAAAACGACCTTATTTGTCTGTTTGTCGGTCGAGTCGGTGTTATCCTTCTAGGAAGTGGCAGCCAATTTTTGAAGCTTTACAAACTGCGGTAAAAACATCAGAATTAGATATAGATGTGATTACTTCTGGCTGTTTAGAAGTTTGCAAAATGGGTCCGGTGGTCTTTTATTCTGGAGACAGAACTTGGTACACTCGCGTTACTCCTGATGTGGCTGAAAGTATTGTTAAAGAGCATTTATTAGGAGGGGAGAAGTTATCTAAAAATTTATATCCTAATACCGTTTCACGGAATTTAGAATTTAGAATTTAGAATTCTGAATGCCAGATTTTGATAAGCTAAAAATTTTGACAAAACAACAGTTTTCGCAGTATTATAACAAACCAGGTTTGTGGGAGTTCAATGTTAGTATTGTAGAGCATTTGAGACCAACCAGGTTTCTCCGCTTTTTTATACCGATACTACCGGATTTGATATCTTAATATATGTAAAACTTATTTTTGAAAAATGGTAGGAATCAAGATTTATGAATAATCAAATTGCAGTTGATTCGCCGGAAAATTATAATGTTTGGAGCCATGCTCAAAAAGCAATGTCTCATTCTCGTCTGTGGCAATTTTTGTTAATTACTATTGGCAGTGCTAGTAGTATTATTTATCCTCACATTCCTTTAGTAGGTTTTGCTGCTATTAGTGGGGTGACACTCAATAGAAAACAGGCTATAATTTCTTCAATAATCATTTGGTTAGTTAATCAATTCTATGGTTTTACTCTCCGTCAATATCCCCAGACTTTAGAATCTTTGACTTGGGGATTGGTGATGGGTTTGGGAACATTATTAGTAACAATTCTAGCTACTCTTAAGCCTAAATTTATCGAGCAGAGAATCTGGAAGTATTATTTATGGTTGAGTGGTAGTTTAGTCATAGGATATGTCTTGTTTGAAGGGATAATATTACTGACTGCTAGCTTAATGGCGGGAGACAGTCATGGTTTAACAGTAGCTATTTTGGGGAGGATTTTTGTTAAAAATATAGTCTGGGCGATCGCTCTAACTTTTATCCACAGTTTGTTAATTTGGAATGGGATTAAATTCTTTAAAAGAGGGGAACGGAGTTCTATCGCTCCTACTTAAGACAACTTGACAAACAGCCTCTTAAATAAATGTTTTGAGATTCGTTACTTGAAAAATAAGTCAATTTTTGACCCTCGCTTATATCCTTATCCAACAATAGTTTTGTCAGCTTGGATAATATTTGCTTTTTATCCTTAAATCAGTATAGGATACCACAAACAATTCATAGGTATTAATTATAAATTAATGAAAAAAATTCTTAAGAAAGCTAGAAAATATAGCCCCATTATTCTGAGTACCACCTTATTCATAGCCAATCCTGCTCAGGCCACTCCCCCAATACAAATCTCCCAGGCATTGCGTCCGCTACCAATGGATGACCCCTCATTAGAAATGCCTACTGTATCTGAGCTAGAAGCAGAAGAGCCAATAGATCAGGTAACATCTGTCTCCCAATTATCAGACGTGCAACCTACAGATTGGGCATTCCAAGCATTACAATCATTAGTCGAACGTTATGGTTGTATCGCAGGTTATCCCGACGGCACCTACAAAGGCAACCGCGCCATGACTCGCTTTGAATTTGCTGCCGGATTAAATGCTTGCCTAGACAGAATTACAGAATTAATCGCCGCAGCAACCACTAACCTAGTTACTAGAGAAGACTTAGCTGTATTGCAACGACTACAAGAAGAATTTGCAGCCGAACTAGCTGCATTGCGCGGTCGTGTAGATTCTTTGGAAGCACGCACCGCTGAACTAGAAAGCAATCAATTTTCAACTACTACTAAACTTAACGGAGAAGTTCTGTTTTGGTTAAATGATACCTTTGGAGAAAGAGCATCAGCCCGTGGAGAATCTTCTGGCAATGACAAAACCGAGACCTCTCTTTCTTATCGTGTCAGGCTAGAGTTTGAGTCTAGCTTTACTGGAGAAGATTTGCTCTTTACTCGTCTACAAGCTAATAATCTTAATGAGTTGAGCGAACCAGAACTCACCAATACCTTAATGACTCTTGCCTCTATTGATGAAGGTGATGGTAGTGATGATTTTGGTATTGACCTAATGTTCTATCAGTTTCCCATTGGAGAACGTGCCCAAGCTCTCATCGGTCCTATTGGAGTTGACCTAGATGACGTTTCTGTAGTTCTAACACCCTTTGCAGATGAAGGGGATGGCACTATCTCTCGATTCGGACGACGCGACCCTACCATGTTCCGCGGTCCAGCTAATGCAGGTGTTGGTTTTAGCTACGCATTTAATGATAAGTTTCAGGTAAATGTAGCTTATTTAGCAGACGATCCGGCAAATCCTCAAGAAGGTGCTGGTGCATTCAATGGTGCTTACAGTGCATTAGGTCAGCTTGTGATTGAACCTAACGATAGCTTGGCATTTACTCTAGGTTATGTGCGTAAGTATTGGGGTGACGATGGGGTAGATATTACTAATGGTACTGGTAGTTTCAAAGCTCAAGATCCTTTTGATGGTATTGCCACGACTGCTGATAACGTTGGGTTGCAAGCTCATTGGAGAGTGAATGAAAAGTTGGAAGTGGGAGGTTGGTTTGGTTCCACCTGGGCGCGACCAGAAACTGAGAATAGTGATGATGATGATATTACTATCATTAATGGAATGTTCTATTTTGCTTTCCCAGACTTATTGAGAGAAGGAAATCTTGGTGGTTTGATGGTAGGTGTACCTCCTATTGTGACTGATGGGGGTGATGATGATTCATTGAAGGATGATGATACATCTATACATATAGAGGCAATTTATCGTATTCAAGTTAATGATAATATCTCTTTGACTCCTGGTTTGTTTGTGATTACTAATCCTAATCACGATGATGTTAATGATACTATTTGGGTTAGTACATTCCGGACTCAGTTTAGGTTTTAACTAAAATCGGCGATCGCTTGACCAATCCTGCGGAAGGCGGGATTCTGCATAAGGACACTGATTCATTAATTGATAATAGTACCGGCCCTTCGTAGGCGGTCAGCAGGTTATCTTCTGTCATAACTTCGTGGCGCGGGCCTTTGGCGACAACGTGCTTGTTCAGCAATAACAACTGATCCTAATTATCCAGGGTTTTGCTGAGGTCATGGGTAATGACGAGCAAGATTTTGGCCTGGGCTTTGAGCTCGTTAAAAATGTCGAACATAATGGATTCTGTTTTCTGATCCACTCCAGTGAAGGGATTCTCCGAAATTATGCTAAATTGCCCCAAATCGCAGCTTCGCTACTTTAGGGGCAACAACTAGCTAGTTGGACGCTATAGCGCGAAGTTTTGTTGCGGTCTCGACCATGTTGATGAGCGAAGGCTTCACTTCCGACCATTGGCGAGTCTTGAGGCCACAATCCGGGTTAACCCAGAGGTTCTTACGGGGAATCACGGCTTCCGCTTTTGACATGAGGTTACTCATTTCATCGGTGGGGGGCACCCGTGGCGAGTGGATATCATAGACCCCTGGGCCGATCTCATTTGGATATTTGAAGTCCACGAAGGCATCAAGCAGCTCCATATTTGAGCGCGAGGTCTCAATAGTAATGACGTCGGCGTCCATGGCTGCGATGAATTCGATGATGTCGTTGAACTCGGAGTAGCACATATGAGTGTGGATTTGCGTGTCATCCTTGACACCGCAGGCACTGAGGTGAAAACCCTTCACCGCCCAGTCGAGATAGTGATCCCACTCGCTCTGGCGTAACGGCAAGCCTTCGCGGAAAGCAGGTTCATCGATCTGGATGGCAGCGATGCCAGCAGTTTCCAAGTCCACCACTTCATCGCGAATAGCCAGGGCGATCTGATGCGTGGTTACGGAGCGTGGCTGGTCGTCGCGTACGAAGCTCCACTGGAGGATCGTAACCGGCCCAGTGAGCATCCCTTTCATCGGGCGATCGGTCAGGGTTTGAGCATACTTAGACCAGTAGACAGTCATGGGCTTGGATCGGCTGACATCACCAAACACGATCGGTGGCTTCACATAGCGAGTGCCAAAGCTTTGCACCCAACCGTTGCTGGTAAAGGCAAACCCTTCAAGATTTTCGCCAAAGTATTCCACCATGTCATTGCGCTCGAACTCGCCGTGAACAGGCATATCAATCCCGATCTCGTCTTGGAAAGCAACGCATTTAGCAATTTCTTCCTTAATGAACTGGTCGTAGTCCGCATCGCTTAGGGTTCCTTTCTTCCACTGGGCGCGCGCATGACGCACTTCTTTGGTCTGCGGGAACGAGCCGATGGTAGTGGTCGGGAAATCCGGCAAACTGAGTTTAGCCCGCTGCTTGGATTGGCGTTCGGCAAAGGCTGAGGCGCGGTCGAAATCGCTGGGCTTAACCTCAGCAAGACGCTTTTTAACAGCATCATTATGGATGCGCTTGCTAGACTTTCTAGAAGCAGCAGCGGCACGGTTGGCTTCTAGAGCTTCCGCACTTCCGACTTCATCCAGAAGCTGCCGGAGTTCACTAACTTCTGTGAGTTTCTCGTCGGAAAAAGCCAGCCAGTTTTTCAGCTCTTCATCAAGCTTTCGTTCGTTTTGCAGGGTTACAGGCGAATGCACAAGTGAGCAGCTAGGTGCGACCCAGAGCTTATCCTCACCAACAGTGGCCTTGGCCTTCTTCAAAACTTCTAGTGAGGCATCGTAATCATTCTTCCAAATATTGCGGCCTTCAACGATTCCTGCGGAGAGAATTTTGTCCTTCGGGAAGGTTGCCATAACAGTGTCGATGTCCTCTGAACCCCTGACAAAATCGAAGTGTAAGGCGTCAACCGGCAACCCAAGGTAGTCCTCAAGATTATCTCTAACGCCACCGAAATATGTGGTGACGAGGAGCTTTGCGGAACCTTTGGCCTTGGAGAGGCGATCGTATGCTGCCTTCAAAGCATCGCGCTGTAGATCGCTAAGATCGGTGGAAACAATCGGCTCATCGAGCTGTATCCATTCCGCTCCTGCGGCTGCAAGCTTGTTGATAATCTCTTCATAGACGGAGACAAGGTTATCAAGAAGGGTCAACGGCTCAAAGTCTGGGTTGCTAGAATCCTGTACCTTACCTAGGGAGAGGTAAGTCACGGGGCCGATTAGCACTGGCTTCGCGTTAATCCTCAGTGCCTTAGCTTCTGCGAACTCATCAAAGACTTTGGTTCCGCTCAGGGAAAACTTTGTATCTGCCCGAAACTCAGGCACGATGAAGTGGTAATTCGTATCGAACCACTTTGTCATTTCGCTAGCGAAAGTAGAAATTTTGTTTGCTTGGCAGTCCTTCTCGTCTTCAACCAAAGAAGCGCCGCCCTCCGTACCACGAGCGATGGTAAAAACGGTGTTGATATCTGTCTGCCCACCTTGCCACTCGAAACGCGACGGCACATTGCCAAGCAGGCAGCTCATGTCTAGCACTTGGTCGTAAAAGGAGAAGTCGTTGACCGGGATCAGATTGATTCCGGCTGCCTGTTGCTTCTTCCAGTTTATTTCGCGCAAGTTCTTGCCTGTAGCTATCAGCTCAGAAAGAGGCAGCTCGCCTTTCCAATATGCTTCGGTAGCCTTTTTTAATTCACGCTTGGCTCCGATGCGGGGGTAGCCCAGGGAATGTGTTTTGATAGTTGTCTTATGGCTGTTACTCATAGAACTTGTCTCCGATGTAAGAGTATTCCAGCAAATTTCTTTTGCTGTTTTCCTTGTTGTCTATTGGACATTAATCTTACTATATCTATCAGACTTGACCTTGACAAGGGAATACAAATGATGTTTATTCATGGAGTAATGAGCAAAATTCATGGAAAACTGAGCAATGACATTTCTCGAACGCAGCCACCTTGATATTATCCGCGCGGTTGACTTGCATGGGAGTATGACCGCAGCTTCAAATGCGCTTCACCTGACACAATCGGCGTTAAGCCACAGTATGCGTAAGCTGGAAGATCGGGTAGGGATAAAGCTTTGGCATAGGGAAGGACGTAGCCTTCGCCTCACTCCGGCAGGAACCTATTTGCTGACTACAGCCAACCGCCTGATTCCCCAGTTCGTCTACGCAGAAGAACAATTAGCACAGTTCGCTCGTGGTGAGCGGGGAACATTACGAATTGGTATGGAGTGCCACCCATGCTACCAGTGGCTGCAGAAGATAGTGACTCCCTACTTGCGCGCCTGGCCGTTGGTGGATTTTGAGGTCAAACAGAAGTTCCAATTTGGCGGCATCGGTGCGCTCTTCGCCTATGAAATCGACCTGTTGGTGACACCCGATCCGCTGCGAAAAAAATCACTACACTTTGAGCCGGTATTTGATTATGAGCAGGTTCTGGTGGTATCTTCGGATCACCCACTTAGAGAGAACGATCACGTCATCCCCCAGCAGCTCGGCGAGGAAGTGCTTTTTACCTATCCGGTTTCTCAGGATCGCCTAGATATCTACACCTACTTCCTCGCTCCGGCGGGCAGGACGGTCAGAAAACAGAAAGTGGTCGAGAGTACGGACATAATGCTTCAAATGGTTGCCTGTGGACGCGGAGTGGCAGCTTTACCACGTTGGCTGGTCGAGGAATTCTCGGAAAAATATCCTGTGCGTGCAGTGCGACTAGGTCCCAGCGGCGTCCAAAAGCAAATCTTCTTGGGCGTCCGTCGCACCGATCTCGAAGTTAATTATCTCAATGCATTTATGGAACTGGCTCGTAACTACAGTGAGCATTCTTGAATCACCTGAGTTCGGGATAAGGAAGGGAGGATGGAGTAAGCTGAAAGTTACCAAACATCAGCACCATCCTCCGCAATGGCTACTCGCTTAACCTGAGTTCTGGATAAGCTTTAACTCTGTTAACCAGAACTCAGGTTAATTATGGTTTAAATAACCAGTTTATTGAGTTCTCAGTTCTGACAGATTGTTAGAAGTTGTTCATCTTGCCCAGCACTAACTCCTGGCTGGAATTCATCCCAAGTCTTGCATACTTGCTCGTAGCATTGAGGTGGTGTGATGGGTAAGGTGGGCAAGCATTTTGATCATTGTATTTATCGATCAAAGGAGGAAAATTCTTAATTCTTTCATTAGATCTTGCCCACCCTACGCAGCTTTCTCTCATCGTGAGTGATGAAAGCGTAGATTATCTCTACTCAATTGATCGAGCTTAGTCACTCCCATCAATTTCATATCACGCTCAATCTCAGTGCACATATTACCTAAAACCCGCTCAACTCCTGCTTGCCCAGCAGCGGCCAATGCAAAAAGATAGAATCGCCCTCCTGAACATGCTTTAGCTCCAACAGATAGCGCCTTAAGCACATGGGTACCGCGCTGAATACCACCTTCGCAAATGACATCTATTTTATCCCCAACAGCATCACAAATTTCTGCGAGTTGATCGAAGGGGCTACGGCAACCATCGAGCTGACGGCCACCGTGGTTAGAAACCATAATACCCGTACAACCAATATCAACAGCACGCTTGGCATCTTCCACACTCATGATCCCTTTCAGTGCAAACTGCCCATTCCACTGTGAGCAAAGTTTTTCAGCATCATTCCAATTCATGGATTGATCTAGCATCGTTGAGAAGTAATCACCAACAGAGACTGCTAAATTTGTTCCCTGCGAGACATAGCCAGACAAATGTGGCATATCGAACTTTTCTTTTGTCAAAAAGTTCCAAGCCCATGCTGGGTGCGTCGCAAAACTCATTAAGGAGTCAAGTGTTAATTTTGGTGGCGAAGTAAATCCTGTACGCTTATCGCGTTCGCGATTACCACCTGTAATGGTATCGACGGTTAATGCCAACACATTAAAGTCCGCTGCTCGTGCGCGTTCAAGTAACGCATCATTCAAGCCGCGATCTTTATGGAAGTAGAACTGAAACATCTTCGGCGTGTTTGCAATCTTTGCGATTTCTTCAACGGTTACAGTCGCCAGTGAAGACACCCCAAACATCGTGCCATATTTATTCTGCAGCAGCCCTCGCAACCGCACGCTCTCCTTCGTGATGAAAAAGGCGTTGCAATGCTGTAGGGGCACAGTAGATAGGCATATCTAGTTTTTGCCCCATCACCTCAACTGACATATCCACATTTTCCACACCGACAAGCACATTCGGAATAAGATCGCAGTCTCCATAGGCTTCAGTATTGCGCCGATAGCTCTGTTCATCATCGGCGGCTCCATCGATGTAATCAAAAATCGCTCGTGGTAGTCGGCGTTTCGCTAATTTGCGGAAATCCTGAAAATTGTGACAGTCATTCAATCTCATAAAATACCTCAGTCAGATTTATGTTTACTAGGCAGTCCATACCATAGCAATCCTATTTGAGTCGTGTCAAATAATTAGTCGCTTGAGGCAATGGGGAATAATTCAAGAATTGAGAATTGAGAATTAAGAATTGAGAATTACCTCTCCTTGAAAAGAAGAGGATTGACTAACAGGAAATTTTTTATTTATTATCCCCTATCCAAGGGGAGGCTTTAAACCACAATATTTCGGTAATGGCCAATATTAGGGAATAGGAAAAAGGGAAAAGTACACAGAAAAAGAGAATTTCTGATTTTTTTGTACTTTATTATGGGGAAATAACGTCACGCAACAAAATATCAGTTATACTTGCCAAAAATTAGGAATTACAAGAAAAAAAACTTACGGGTATGAGGAAAGGAATGAACCTGAACGAGAAGCTTTTCAAGAAAAACTTTCAAAAATTGATAAAAAAAGAAGAGTTTATCTAGGGCGTTGCTGGATTTGATAACAGAGAAGATTATCCTTATGCTTATAGTCCTTTCATGAGAAAGATGCTACGGTTTCAAATGTGGAAAAAGAAGAGAAAGAGTGAGTTGGATTAGTGCTTTAAAAGATGGCAAAATCTTCGCTCCTTTAACTTTTTAAGGTTGTTGTAATAGAGATTTATTTGAAACTTGGTTATCTCAAAGTTTGATTCCTCAATTAGAACCCGGAGATATCATTATTTTGGATAATGCCACTTTTCATAAGGGAGAAATAATTAGAGAAATCGTAGAAAAAGCTGGATGCGAACTTTGGTATCTCCCGGCTTATTTTCCAGATTTAAACATGCATTGAGAACTGGTGGTCTGTAAATTTTGATGAAACAAATGTTACCTGAATTTGAAACAGTCAGAGAATGTGTAGATGCAGCATTCAAAAACTGTCCTAACGTTTTTGCGTAGCGCTATATCTTCCACCATGGAACTGGCTCGTAACTACCATGAGCATCCTTGAATAGATTCAGATTGTTGAAGAGAAACAGACTAGTAACTAATGGTTAACACAAGGCGCTGCTCTCAAGGTATACCGCACTTGAGTAGGGTTTGACGTTACCACAAACCGCCGATTATCTTTGGCGATCGCCCCTCAGCCCCCCGCTTTACCGAAATATTGTGGTTTAAAGCCTCCCCTTGGATAGGGGATAATAAATAAAAAATTTCCTGTTAGTCAATCCTATCCGTTTTCAAGGAGAGGTAATTCTCAATTCTTAATTCTCAATTCTTGAACGGGCAACAGTGGCTCGATGGCAGTCCTTTGCCTAGCAATTATCAAGAAAAATTAGAGGTCGCCTGGATTTAACCGCGACCCCATTGCCGAACGCTATAAGCACTAAAAGATCTAGCTACAGGATGATAGGTGACAAAAGCAGTAGTCGTTTGCTCTGGATCAAGCTGTTCGCTCTCATATATCGATATCCCAATGCGCTCGCATCCGAATAATTGCAAATGTGGCATTCGATCCATCACCGTCGGACAAGCTGGATAGCCAAAACTATACCGAGAATCCTGATACCTTTGGGCTAATACATCGCGAATGTTATCAGGATCTAAATCTCCATAGAATGAGGATTATTTGTCGGTGAAAAAAGCGGATTTTTCCAAACTTGCACTTTATGAAGAGTTCCGAGAAATTTATTTGTTGATGTCTTTAACAAAGCTGGATTGCGTCAAAAGGCCCTGGGATGGACTGAACAGGAACGCCAGCAGAAAAAGCCCAAAAGCTACTAGAACGATGGCAGACCCCGAAGGAATATCCAGGTAGTAGCTCAAATACATCCCGGCAATACTGGCAAATGCCCCCAGAAAGCTGCCCAAAATCATCATCTGGTGCAGCTCTTTGACCAGCAGATAAGCCGTGGTTCCAGGTGCCACCAACATGGCAATCACCAGTAAAACTCCTACAGTTTGCATACTGGCAACCACCGTCAGGCTAATGGCGGTGACCATGCCTAGGTAATACCAGCGCACCCTCATACCATCGGCCTGAGATCCAATCGGATCAAAGGTGTAAAATAACAGCTCTTTGTAAAACAGCCAGACGCCAATCACAATAATTAACGTGATGCCAAAGGTTTCCTTCAGATTGCCCTGGGTAACCCCCAGGATGTCGCCAAACAAAATGTGCATCACATCGATACGGTTTGCTCCGGGCAGCACCGTTACCAGTGTTGTGCCAGTCGCTAAAAACAATGAAAAGATCAATGCCATTACCGCATCCAGCTTGAGCCGGGATTTCGACTCAATGCCCGACAGCACGATGGCACTCACCACCCCTGCCACCAGCGCCCCCAGCGACAGGGGCAACTTCAGAAACACAGCCACCGGCAACCCGGCCATGACAGAGTGAGCAATCATGTCCCCCATCATGCTCATCTGCTGCACGATCATGTAGCTGCCCACGATAGCGCACAAAATGCCCAGCAAAATTCCCATAATCAGAGCATTGCGCATGAATTCAAAGGTGAGGGGTTCAAGTAGTACGTTCAAGAAATTCTCCTTTTGATTTATCAATTCCGATGGTGTATAGGTTATACCAATTCCCATGCATTATTACTATACTTGGGCGATACTTCAGTTATTAACTAATCAGCACAATCATAATCATTTTTTTGCTAATTTTAGCTAGTTTAATGTTAATTATTCTTATGTTTGTTTCTCTCCCACTCCCCCACTCCCCCACTCCCCTACTCCCCTACTCCCCTACTCAACATACAGGTAGAAAAGTTTTTGAGAAATGGTATTAGGCGGAGGCGAATAGTACCGGCCCTTCGTAGGCAGTAAGCAGGTTATCTTGTGTCATGACTTCGTGGCGCGGGCCTTTGGCGACAACGTGCTTGTTCAGCAATAACAGCTGATCGTAATTATCCAGGGTTTTGCTGAGGTCATGGGTGATGACGAGCAAGATTTTGGCCTGGGCTTTCAGCTCGTTAAAAATGTCGAACATAATGGATTCCGTTTTCTGATCCACTCCAGTGAAGGGTTCATCCAGAATCAGGAGTTCGGCTTCTTTTGCCAGGGCGCGGGCTAAAAAGACCCGCTGCTGCTGCCCGCCGGATAGGTCGCTGATGCTGTGATCGCGGTACTCATACATCCCCACCCGCTGTAGCGCTGCCTTCACCAGCTCGCGAGATTGGGTACTGGGCCGACGAAACATCCCAGTTTGCAGGGTACGGCCCATCATGGCAACATTCCAGACAGTTACGGGATAGTCCCAATCAATTTGCGATCGTTGGGGCACGTAGGCAACCTGTGAAAGCTGTGGTGTCAGAGGTTTCCCTTTTAGCAGGGCGATACCCGTAGCCGACTGAATCAGCCCCAGCATGGCTTTGACCATCGTGCTTTTACCCGCCCCGTTTGGGCCAATGATCCCCACTGACTCGCCAGCCTCAAAGGTAAAACTCACATTATTGAGCGCCGTGAAACTGCGATACCTCACGGACAAATCTTGAACGATCAGCATAGTCTGCCTCTAGAAAAAAGTGAATAGAAAATGAAAAAAATATGATATAAATATCATAAAATATGATAGTGGTATACTATTGCAAATATATATCAAAATTTAATAATTTCCCAGTTGAGGGGAATTGAGAGTTTTCGTTTGGCGCCATGATGCTGCTAGATAAGACTTCCGGAGGGTTACCAAGGGGAGCGACTGAATTTTTCAGTCTGCTCAGTTGCGACAACCTTCTGTTAATGATGCAGACTTGGTTTGTTTGCCACAGTCATGTTCTTGACTTAATCAAATTTTTTCTCAACTATATACTTATTTAGGAGACTTCAATGAGTTTTTTATTTCAGTTAAAGCCTCGTTTTGCAGGCACTTTTGCTGCTTTAGCAGTTGTAGTTGGGTTGGCGGCTGGTGGCGGCACTGCCGAGACGATCTCCACCCAGAGGGAAGGGAGAGATGCCGATGAAATCGCCCAGGCAGATGGCGGGACTCCGGAGGTCGTCGCCTCCTACAGCGTTCTCTGCAGCATGGTGGAGCAAATTGCGAAGGGGGTGTTGGAACCAAACTGTCTAATTGACTATGAACAAGACCCGCACACATATCAAGCTAGGCCATCTGACCGACGGGCGATCGAGGTGGCGGATGCCGTGTTCTATGCGGGGATGAACTTTGAGCCGGCGATTATTGAGATGGCGGAAGCAAGCACCACCCCAGCCCCCAAAGTGGCGGTACACGAAGAAGCCGTCCAGAATATTATTGAAGTGGAGGAAGAAGGGGAAGTGGAACCTGACCCCCACATTTGGCATGACGTTGAAAACGGCATCCGCATGGTAGAGCAAATCGAGCAAACCCTGATTAAAATCGACCCCGACAATGCCAACACCTACACAAGCAATGCTGATGCCCTCACCAGTAAGTTGGAGCGCTTAGACGCCTGGATTCCCAAACAAATTGCCACCATTCCAGAAAATCAGCGTCGTCTGATCACCACCCACGATGCCATGAGCTATTACGCCAGAGCATACGGGCTGACGGTGGAAGGTACCCTGTTGGGAGTCTCAACGGACGAACAACCCACAGCAGCCCAGGTCAAATCCCTATCAGAGAAGATTCAGGCGATCGGCGTCCCCATGTTGTTTGCGGAGCTAACCGCCAACGACAAGGTGCTGCGCACCGTCGCCAATGAGGCGGGCGTCAATATTTCAGAGGATGTGCTGATTGCCGACGGCATCGGGGAAAAGGGCACTCCCGCAGGCAGCTATCAGGGCATGCTGGTTTACAACACCTGCACCATTGTTACCGGCTTGGGGGGCAGTTGTTCAGAGTTTAAGTAAGCCTCCGGCTTATGGGGCAAGCAGCCCCATCAGAACTCCTAAAAGTCAGCGCTGTGTAGGGTTCAAGTAAATTTACAATTGTGTTGGGTTGGGAGCATCACCATACACTGTTTTCGGGTCAAAGGTTTTCTCCGTTTCGGTAAATATTAACTGAATTGGTTCCTGGGATTCACTTGCACTTTTTCCCGTAGGAATACAGCGATAAAAACAAGAACGATAACCTACATGACAACTAGCACCCGAACCAGCTACTTTAACCTGCATCCACAGACAATCTTGGTCGTCATCAATAGCTAACTGCTGTACTTTTTGCACCAGTCCACTAGATTGACCTTTATGCCATAGCTGCTGACGACTGCGACTGTAATAATGAGCTTCTCCCGTTTCAATGGTTTTAACTAACGCTTCTTCGTTCATATAGGCGTGCATCAGCAATTCACCCGTGTTGACATCTGTGGTAACTACTGGAATCAAACCATTGGCATCAAATTTGGGCGCAAGTAACAAACCTTCCTCAACCTGTTCTACGGAAGTGCGAGCGGTAAATAGGGGATTCATGTTAGCTAAATTTTGTAATGAATGATAATCATTATCACATACAAAGCAGTGTTTAATTGGCGTTGTTGAAATATAATGATTAATGTTGTAGAATTAAAAACATGATATGTCCGAAATGTAGGTCTACCCACACCAGGAAAAATGGCCTAATACCTGGCCAATAGATCATTAGACATCTCCAGAAAAGAGGGAGTAGGGAGCAGGGAGCAGGGAGCAGGGAGCAGGGAGAAAGAATTGATGATTTATGCAGGATAATTAATTTTATTTTTTATTATTGGAGAGGTCTATTACTAATCAGCAACGCTGTTTAATTTACCTAGAAACTTTTGCCGTCAGGCGATTGAGCAGTTGATTTAAATAGTCGGGCAGATGGGAATATTGATGGGGTTTATTCAAGTCTTGGCAATCTGTATTAAACTCGCAGTCTGGTGAAATTTTCCCCGTGTTGCCATCGACAAAAACACTCCAATATTTACCTATTAAACCGACAATACTAATGTTAATCATCCACTCATCATTATCAAAACAGGTTGCACCTACAACCTCAAAGAAGTGACGATGTTCTGGAAATACTTCCAGATGGGACAAGAGATAATCGAGGGCTGTTTGTTTGATAGTAGTTAATTCTAACATATAGGTGTAATCTTCAAGTATTTACCATTAAATTGGGTTTAAAGCCCCTCCCACTTATGGGCGAGGCGAATTTTTAGTTGATTTTATGTCAATAAATATGTTATCCTAAATATTAGCTTAAGAGTCAAATTATGAAAGCTAGATTTAAGTATAGTATTTATCCAAAACCGGGACAAAAACACCAATTAGCAAAGCTATTTGGTTGTGTCCGTGTGGTTTAGAATGATAGTCTAGCTTGCTGCCAAAAAAAAAGTATACTTCAGGAGAAAAGAAACCCATTAATCCTGAGTTACAAAAACTTTTTCAGGACTTACGCAGTACCGCTATATATAGCGTATAAATGTCATTATTCCAGATGCACCTACTATAATTAGTACCGTTGCGTAAGTCCTGTTTTTATTACTCAAACTAAAAAGACTGAATACAGAAAATGGTTATCAGAAGTTTCTGCTATACTATTGCAGCAATCTTTGAATGATTTAAACCAAGCATTGCTCTAACTTTTTCAGTTCGACAAAAGCCAAGAGAAAAGGTAGACCTGTTAAACCTCCTAAATTTAAAAGTATAAAGTCAAAGCAAACTGCTAGGTTTACAAAGGGAGCATTGACTTAATCAGAGAATAACGATATAATACGTATTAAAGCATACTTTTAGACAGGTTGCACTCACCTATATATGAAATCCATTAGAACAAAGCTGAAACTAAATAATAAACAGAAGACTCTAATGGCTCAACACGCTGGCTATTCGAGGTGGTGTTATAACTGGGGTTTAAGTTTGTGGAATGCAGCTTACACAGATGGTTATAAACCCAACACTCGTAAGCTAAGAGAGGTTTTTACTAATCACACCAAACCCCTTTACCCCTGGATGAAAAAATTGTCATCTAAAGTTTACCAATATGCTTTCATAAATTTAGGTGAAGCGTTCAAAAGGTTCTTTAAAGGATTAGGAAAACACCCAAGATTTAAAAAGAAAGGTAAACATGATTCATTCACAATAGATAATTGTGGAAAACCAATAGAACTAAATGGATGGGCTCACAAATTACCTTTTATTGGTATCGTCAAAACTTATGAACCAATTGAAGCAACTACTAAAAAAATAACAATTAGCAAACAAGCGGGTTCATGGTATCTCAGTTGTAGCTATGAATTTTTAGGCACAACTACACCGAAAAAAACGGATGTTATCGGTGTAGATTTAGGAGTAAAAACCTTAGCAACACTAAGTGATGGCAAAGTTATGACAAGTGTGAAAGCCTATCAGAAATTTGAAGCCAAGTTGTCAACAGAGCAATACCTAAATCGTCATAAAGAAGTAGGCTCTGCTAACTGGAGGGTGGCACAACTGAAGATAGCCAGATTGCATAGAAAAGTAGCAAACATCCGTAAAGACGCACTTCATAAACTGACAACATACTTAGCCAAAAACCACGGCACTGTGTCAATTGAAGATTTGAATGTAAGTGGAATGTTACGCAATCATAAGCTAGCGAAATCAATAGCCGATCAAGGATTTTATGAGTTCAGGCGACAGCTAGAATACAAGTGCCAATGGTACGGTTCGGAGTTAGTAGTAGTTGACAGGTTTTTTCCATCATCAAAAACTTGTTCTAACTGTGGTCATGTCCAAGATATGCCATTAAGCCTGAGAACTTATGATTGTCCTGAATGTGGCTTGTCAATAGATAGGGATTTAAACGCAAGTATAAATTTGAGAAATGCGGTCGGCTTGACCGTCAATGCCTGTGGATGAGTAGTCGCCGACGGCCTCACAAGAAGCAGGAAGTAAACATCAAGTTGTTACGTCATGTGACGCTTTGTATCAGTTTTATGGAGCAGTATTTAAAGTTGGTCAACACAAAGTTTATTTGGCTAAGATTGGAGAGCGGAAAATAGTATGGTCAAGAGAGTTACCTACAGCTCCATCATAAGTAACAGTAATTAAAGATTGTAGGGGCCATTTCCTGCGGAATGCTGCGCAAACGCGAATAGCCCCTACTAGATATCCCTTAAGTTTTGTAGTAGAAATACAACCAGAAATATTGCCTCAAACTGATAATTTAGTAGGTATAGATTTAGGTGTCATATCAAATCCGGTAGTATCGGTGTAATTAGATAGTTAATCTAGGAGTCAGG